>CAMDVP010000112.1 GCA_945877525.1 uncultured Clostridia bacterium
TATTGACGCTGACAACCCCCGGCACGGCATTTCACGAAAGCTTCCTGCTGGGCAACGGCTGGATGGGCCAGGCCATCCATGGTCAGCCGGAGAACGAGGTGCTGGAATTAAGCCATATCGCCTTCTATTCCGGCTGCCCCGACGAGGACGAGGCCGATCCCGCGGCCTCCGAAGCCCACCGCCTGGCCCGTGCAGCTGCCGCCCGGGGCGACTGGGCGGAGGCTGAGGGGCATATTGAGCGCTTCATGGGCAAAAAGGAGCAGTACGGCACCTCGCTGCCGGCGGGCACGCTGACCATCGGCCAGACGCTCGGATCCTGCCTGGATTACCGTCGCAGCCTGGACATGGATACGGGCGTGATGCGTATGAGCTTCATCCATGACGGGCATACGCAGATACGGGAGTGCTTCTGCTCCCATCCGAATCAGGCGTTTTTTCTGCATGTCACGGACGATTCGCCCATGACCGTGCGCATCGCCCTGGGCGAGGGCCTTGCCGCCGGCGAGGCGGAGGACGGCGGGCTGTGGCTGGAGGCCTGGGCCCACGAGACACGGCATAGCAACGGGCAGTGCGGCACGCATCTGCTGGGACGCATTGAGGCAGATCCCGGGGATGGCGAGGTTGCCTGCGATGGCAGCACGCTGGAAATCCGCGGCAGCCATGCCTGGCTTCTCCGCATGACCATGGAAACGGATTTCGTGCTGGATGAAGCCGCTCCCCTCCTGCCGGATGAAGCCTGGGCCGCCTCTGCCCGGAAGCGGCTGCGGGGCCGGTGCAGCCTTGCGGACTATGACGGGCTGCTGGCGAAACACATCGCAGATTTTACCGCCGGAATGAACGCCGCGCGGGTATGCCTTTCCGGGGATGAAAGCGCAAGCTTTGCGGAAACCATGTTTACCTTCGGACGTTACCTGACCCTCAGCGCTGCCCGGAGCGACGCGCCGCTGCCCATGTCCCTGCAGGGGGTGTGGAACGACAATGTGGCCTGCCGCATCGGCTGGACCTGCGACATGCACCTGGATGTAAACACCCAGATGAACTACTGGCTGTGCGAACAGACCGGCCTGCAGAACAGTCACCTGCCCCTGTTTGCCTGGATGGAAAAGCGTCTGATTCCCCACGGCCGGCGGAATGCCGCACAGCACTACGGTCTGCCCGGCTGGGCGGCAGAGTTGGTGTCCAACGCCTGGGGCTATGCCCAGCCCTATTGGAACAAAAGCCTCGCGCCCTGCCCTGCGTGCGGCGCATGGCTGGCCTGCGATTACATGACCCACTACCGCCGCACCGGGAACGGGGATTTCCTGCGGCATACGGCCCTGCCGGCCCTGCAGGAGGCCGCAGCGTTTTTCCTGGGCTATCTGTTTGAGAATGAGGAAGGGCGCCTCATCGGCGGGCCGACCACCTCGCCGGAAAATGCCTTCATGGCCGATGGGACGGGGTATTGGAGCGCCAACGGCGGCACCTTTGAAACCAGCATGATTCGCGCGGTGCTGGAGGATTACCTGGCCGCCTGTGCCGCGCTGGCCCTGCCGGAGGACGCGCAGCAGCTGCAGGCCCGGGAAGCCCTGGCGCGTCTTCAGGACTTCCGCATTATGCCCGACGGAACGCTGGCGGAGTGGCCCCATGACCTGCCCCCGGGGGACAGGCAGCACCGGCACATGAGCCATCTGGTCGGGCTGTATCCCCTGCACCAGATCACCCCGGAGGACACTCCTGCCCTGGCAAATGCGGCCCGCGCAAGCATCCGGGCGCGGCTGACGCCCTACGAGGGCTGGGAGGACACCGGCTGGGCACGGAACATGCTGACGCTTTACGCCGCCCGCCTGCACGACAGCGAGCAGGCGCTGTTCCATCTGCAGGAATTGCGCCGCCGCCTGACGCTGCCCAGCCTGCTGGTCATGCATCCTTCTACCCGGGGCGCATCCAGCTTTGCGCCCGTGTGGGAGTTGGACGGCAACACCGGCGTGGCCTCAGCGGTGGCGGAGATGCTGCTGCAAAGCCATGACGGGCGCATCACGCTGCTGCCCGCCCTGCCAGCCTGCTGGACGGAGGGCCGCTTTGAGGGGCTTGTGGCTGACGGGCCGGTGCGGGTGGATGCAAGCTGGCAGGGCGGAAGGCTGACAGAGGCTGCGCTTGTCAGCGACAGGGACAGAACCATCATCCTGCAATACAACGGACGGGCGCTTTCCCTCCCCCTTCGGGCCGGGGAAGTGTGCCGGATTGAGGAAGGGAGCTTTTGCCAATGAGTGAGAACAAAAAGCTGCGCATGGGCGTGCTGGGCCTGGGCGAGGGCCGGAGCGTCATTTCCGCCGTGCAGCAAAGCAGCCTGTGGGAGTTGGGAGCCGTTTGCGACCTGAACGAGCAGCTGTGCCGGGAGCGGATGGCGGAATTCCATCTTCCAGACTATTTGACGGACTATGAAGAGATGCTCCGGGATGAAAGCATTGATGTGATTGGCATCTATACCCCGGATCAGCTGCATGCCCGGCACATCATCATGGCCCTGGAAGCGGGCAAGCATGTGGTTTGCACCAAGCCCCTGATGGTGGACCTGACCATGGCGCGCGACCTGATCCGCGCCCAGAAGGAAAGCGGCAGGCAGGTGTTTATCGGCCAGAGCTCCCGATACTTTGAGGCCGCCATGCATCAGCGCCGGGACTTTGAAAAGGGCCGCCACGGCGAACTGGTGACGGTGGAAACCCACTATGTCAGCGACTCCCGCTGGTTTCTGGAGCGGGCATGGAGCCACCGGGAGGGCTTCTCCTGGATGTACAATTTCCTGATTCACGCGGTGGATCTGGCGCTGTGGTATTTGCCCAGGGTGGAAGAGGTCTACGGGGTGGGCGTATGCTCATCCAACAGCGCTTCCCGGGGTGTGATGGCTCCCGACGCGCTGAAGTTCATCCTCAAGGATCAAAGCGGCGTCTGTGCCAGCATCAATGGAAATTACGCCGTGCCTGCCCTGAGCAAGCCCGCGGAGCACTTCATCTCCTGCACCCTGCGGGGCACCAGCGGCGCCTCCAAGGCCGAATGTCCCTTTGACTACTACCATCATTTCTCCGAGCCCGGCATCTACAACACCACCGTCCATGAAAACTACGATGAGCGGCGGCCATATTACTATCGTTTTGAAGGAGATACCCACCACGCGGGCGAATATCAAAACTATCTGGAGTATTTTGCCCGTTGCATTCAGAAAGGAGAAACGCCCCTTCCCGACCTGAAGGAGGGCATCCGAACCATCGCCGTGATGGAGGCCATGAACCGCTGCCTGTCCTCCGGGCAGGTGGAGCGGGTCAGCGATGTGCTGGATGCTTGGGGGCTGAAGGAGGATATCGAGCCATGACATATCAAAAGCCATGGGAGCGGGGCGTGCTTCGTGTGTCGGACAACCACCGCTATTTGCGCAATGGCGACGCGCCCTTTTTCTACCTGGGCGATACCGCCTGGCTGCTGTGCCAGGTCTGCGATGAAGCGCAGGCCCGCCTATACCTGCAGAACCGCCGGGACAAGGGATTTACGGTGATTCAGTCGGTGCTGATCCATCGCCTGGAGGGCATGCCTGCCTCCAGCCTGGCGGAGGTGGAAAAGGATGCCGCCGATCCCGCCTACTGGGCCTTTGTGGACAAGGTCGTGCGCATGGCGGAGGATCTGGGGCTGTACATGGCCCTGCTGCCTGCCTGGGGCAGCGTGATGCAGCAGGGGCGGCTCAACGAGGAGAATATCGACCGCTACATCACCTTTCTGGCGCAGCGCTATGCGGACGCGCCCAACATCATCTGGCTGTTGGGCGGGGACATCCGCGGCGACCGCTGTCACGACCTGTATTGCCGGGAGGGCCGGCTGCTCAAGCAGCTGAACCCCGACCGTCTGATTGGCTATCATCCCTTCGGGCGCACCTCGTCCTCTCTGTGGTTCCATGAGGAGGCCTGGCTGGATTTCAATATGTTCCAGTCCGGCCACCGGCGCTATGATCAGGTAACTCTGGGCGCATGGGACGACAACCGCCTGGATGCGGAAACCTATTTTGGCGAGGACAACTGGCGCTATGTGGATCGGGATCTGGCCCGGGAGCCCCACAAGCCCACCGTGGATGGCGAGCCTTCCTACGAGCAGATTCTTCAGGGGCTGCACGATCTGTCCCAGCCCTATTGGCGGGAGTGGGATGTGCGGCGGTATGCCTACTGGTCGGTATTTCAGGGGGCCATGGGCCATACCTACGGGGACAACAGCATTCAGCAGTTTTTTCACACGCCCACCGTGCCCGGCTCCTTCGGCGTGCGCTATGTGTGGCAGGACGCGCTGCATCATGTAGGCTCGGAGCAGATGGGCATCCTGCGGGAACTGATGGAATCCGTGGACTACCAGAGCGGCCGCCCTGCCACGGAGCTGCTGCTGTCGCCCCAGGGAGAAAAGTATCATCGCATCAGTGTGTTTGCGGGGGAGAGTTTCCTCTTTGCCTACGACTATCTGGGCGAAGCATTCACTCTGTCCCTGGCCCCCTATGCAGGCAAGCAGCTCACCGCGCACTGGTTCAACCCCGTCAGCGGGCGGGAGAGCTTCCTTGCCGACCTGACCGGGCAGAGCAGCGTAACGGTCAAGCCCGTGGCGCGCTTTACCCCCGACAACGACTGGGTGCTGGTCATCCGCGCCCGGGCATAAAGGAGGAATCAGAGCATGAAGTGCTCCGATATCAACATCCGCGACCCCTTCGTGCTGGTGCATGACGGAACGTATTACCTCTATGGCACCCGGGGCGCAACCTGCTGGGGACCCGCCACCGGCTTTGACGTGTATGTCAGCCGGGACATGGAAAACTGGGCAGGCCCGACCCCCTGCTTTGAAAACGACGGCACCTTCTGGGCCGACCGGAACTACTGGGCCCCCGAGGTGCATGCCTGGCAGGGAAAATTCTATATGTTCGCCAGCTTCAAAAACGAGGCGTTGTGCCGCGGCACGGCCATCCTCTGTGCCGATACCCCCATGGGGCCCTTCCGCCCGCACTCCGACGGCCGGGTTACGCCCCCGAACTGGGAATGTCTGGACGGCACCTTCTATGTGTCGAAGGCAGGCAAGCCCTACATGGTGTTTTGCCATGAGTGGGTGCAGGCGGGGGACGGCGAGGTTTGCGCCATGCCCCTCACGGACGACCTGTCCGCCGCGGCGGGAGAACCACGGGTGCTGTTTCATGCCTCCGACGCGCCCTGGTGCCGGGTGATCCATCACTCCAGCGGCGTGGACGGCTGCGTGACCGACGGGCCCTTCCTGTGGCGCACAGAGGACGGCACTCTGGAATGCCTGTGGGCCAGCTTTTCCGAAACGGGCTACACCGAGGGCGTGGCCGTATCAGACAACGGGGATATTGACGGAAATTTCATCCAGGCGGAGCCGCTGTTCAAGGAGGATGGCGGCCACGGCATGGTGTTCCGTGCTCTGGACGGGCAGCTGTATCTGACCCTGCACAGCCCCAACAAGCATCTGGAGGAGCGCCCCTGCTTCCACCCGCTGAAGGAGGAAAACGGCCGCCTTATGCGCGCGGATGCGCTGCCCTGCTGGTATGCGCCCTTGCGGCGCGATCTGGAAGCCATGGCAGAGGAGCTTACAGCCTCCCTTGCCCCCTGGCAGGGCAGCGGCGCGGTGTTTACCCCCGAGCAGTTCGGGTTTGCCGGAGGGCTGGCCACCCAAGCCATCCAGGCAGCCATCGAACGGGCCGCGGAACACGGCGGTACGGTGTTGCTGGAAAAGGGCGATTATGTCAGCGGCACCATCGTGCTGCGCTCCCATGTGCGGCTGAAGGTGGCGGAGGGCGCGCGGCTGCTGGCTTCCACCAATCTGGCGGATTTCCCGGAGCATCATGCCAAACGCTTAACCGTGCAGGACACCAGCATGGGCATGCACCAGTCGCTGATCTTTGCGGAGGGCTGCGAGAACATCGGCCTGTGCGGCGGAGGCGTGATTGACGGCCGGGGCGTTCCGGCCAACTTCCCCGGTGAGGAAACCGCCCAGGGTACCCCGGGCCGGCCCTTCCTCATCCGCATGATCGACTGCCGGTATGTGCATGTTTGCGACCTCACCCTCAAGGATGCTCCCTGCTGGATGCAGAATTACCTCAACTGCGAGCGCCTGCTGGTGGAGCGCATCCAGGTATACAACCATGCCAACTACAACAACGACGGCATTGACATCGACGGCTGCCGGGACGTGGTGATTCGCGGCTGCCGCATCCATTCCGGCGACGATGCGTGCTGCTTCAAGGGCGCGTCCCAGAAGCCGCTGGAGCGTGTGCTGGTAGAGGATTGCGAGCTGTACAGCGCCTGCAACGCCTTTAAGGTAGGCACAGATACTCAGGGAGACTTCCGCCGGGTGCTGGTGCGCAATTGCCGCATCGGCGGCCTGGAAAGTGACCCCAGCGGGCTGAAGCACCCCTGCTCGGACTCCGGCGTCTCCCTGGAAATGGTGGACGGCAGCACCCTTGAGGATTTCCTGCTGACCGACCTGACCATCACCCGCGCCTGGAGCCCCCTGTTCATGCGCCTGGAAAACCGCGGCCGCGTGAAGCCCGGCGATCCCGTGCCGCCGGTGGGAACCATGCGCCGCCTGGCCATCACCCATGTGACGGGCGTCGATTGCGGCCCCCGGGGCTCCTACTTCATCGGCATTCCGGAAAAGGCCATCGAGGATGTGCTGCTGCATGACATTCATGTGGAGCAGCATGCCGGCGTGAAGCCGGCGCTGCAGGAGGGGGCGGTGGACGAACTGCGGGGCGTATACCCTGACGCGCATATGATCGACGCCCTGGGCGACGCGCCGGCCTACGGGCTGTGGGCGCGACACGTTCACAATCTGACGCTCAGCGATTATCATGTATGTCCGGACGGCCCGGAGGTCAGGCCGGAATACGTTCTGAATACAGATGTAACGATGTAAAAGAAACAAAGGAGGCGGTTATGTATGGCGGAGCAGATTCTGATTGCGCTGGATCAGGGGACGACCAGCTCCCGGGCGGTGGCCTTCGACACCGCAGGACGGATGCTTGCTTCCAGCAGCGTGGAGTTTCCGCAAATTTTCCCCAAGCCCGGCTGGGTGGAGCATGATCCCCGGGCCATCCTGTCCAGCCAGATTGACGCGCTGCGTCAGGCTGTCAGCGTAGGGGGCATCAATGTGGCGGATATCGCCGCCATCGGCATCACCAACCAGCGTGAAACCACCCTTCTGTGGGACAGGGAAACCGGCGAGTGCGTCCACAACGCCATCGTGTGGCAGTGCCGCCGCACCGCCCACTATGTGGACAAGCTGCTCAGCCAGGGCTGGGGTCCGGTGATTCGGGAAAAAACCGGGCTGATTCCCGACGCGTACTTCTCCGGCACCAAGCTGGCCTGGCTATTGGATCGGTTGAACCTGCACGAGCGGGCCGAGCGGGGCGAACTGTGCTTCGGCACGGTGGACAGCTTCCTGGCCTGGCACCTGGTCAGCGGCCGGCCCCATGTGACCGACGCCACCAATGCCGGCCGCACCATGCTCTTCAACCTCCAAACCCAGGACTGGGATGACGAGCTGCTGCGCATGCTGGACATTCCCCGGGCCTGCCTGCCGCAGGTGGTGGATTCCAGCGGCGTGATCGGCATGCTGGATCCGGCCATTTTGGGGCGGCCCATTCCCGTGGCGGCCATGGCAGGCGACCAGCACGCGTCGCTGTTCGGACAGGCATGTCTCAAGCCCGGCATGGTAAAAAATACCTACGGCACCGGCTGCTTCATGCTCATGAACACCGGCGACCGGCTGATCCGCAGCGAAAACGGCCTGCTTTCCACCATGGCGTGGCGAATCGGCGGACAGCCCACCTACGCCCTGGAAGGCAGCGTGTTCATGGGCGGTGCGACGGTGCAGTGGCTGCGGGACGAGATGAAGCTGATCTCCACCTCCGCGGAAAGCGAGGCCGTGGCCACCTCTGTGAAGGACACCGGCGGCGTGTACCTGGTTCCGGCCTTTACGGGTCTGGGCGCGCCCTGGTGGGACATGTACAGCCGCGGCACCCTGGTGGGCATGACCCGCGGCACGGGCCGCGCCCATGTGGTGCGCGCCGCGCTGGAGGCCATTGCCTATCAGTCTGCCGACCTGATGCAGGCCATGGCGCGTGACTGCGGCTTTGCCCCCACGCGGCTGCAGGTGGATGGCGGTGCCAGCGCCAACGCCTTCCTGATGCAGTTCCAGGCGGACATCATGAACGTGCAGGTCGTTCGTCCCCGGGTGATGGAAACCACCGCCCTGGGCGCGGCGCTGCTGGCGGGCCTGGGCGTAGGCGTGTACGCCTCGCTGGAAGAAACCGCGCAGGCCTGGCAGCGCGACCTGGCCTTTGACCCCCGGATGGAGGAAGCGCAGCGCCGGAACCTGCTTTCCGGCTGGCACAAGGCTGTGGATCGCGCCCGGGACTGGGCGGAACACTGATAACGGAGAGCCGACGCGGCTGTGACCGACACAAAGCCGCCGGGGTCAAATGAAGCCGGCGGCAATTCCCTCGGCCTCCTCAATATTCCCTTGGCATGCCGAAAGGGGCGCCAGACCTAAGCAAGGTTCGGCGCCCCCTCTTGTTGTTTTTCCCAGTCCTTGGCCTGCCAGGCTGTCTTCCGAGCTTTGGCGATGATCTATCCGGTTTCAGGCAAGGGCGCTGTCTGAACCGCCGCCCGCAAGATACAACAGCCGGCAGTTGCTATACCTTGTGCGCTCATTCGTCCTGCGCGGCAAGCGCCGCCTTGTGATCCTCCTTGATTCTTTCCAGCAACGCCGGATTCAGAATCAGTTCCAGCGCAGTGAGGGCCAGCGCCTTCGCGCCCAGGGCGATGGATTGCAGGCCCCTTTCAGCGCGGCATGCAGCCACCTTCTCCATGCTATGGCCTGCCACCGCCGTGTCGCTGATCGCAATCATCGGCTGAATCACCGGAATAACCTGCGATACATTGCCCACGTCGGATGAGCCAAGGGAACGGTTGTCGTCAGGGGGCACCACTTCGCCGAGGGACTCCAGCACGCGCCGATACACCGCGTCGAAGGAAGGTGTGGGGATGATGTTCTCCACCAGATTCCGCTGGGTCGGCTCCAGCAGGCCTGTGCAGCCGGTCTGCAGCGCTGCGCCTTCCACGATGCGCTCCATCCGGTGATAGATGTCCATCATGCGCTTCACCGTTGAAGCGCGAATGTAGAACTTCGCCTCCGTGTAGCCCGGGATGATGTTCGGCGCGTCACCGCCCCTGGTGATGATACCGTGAATCCGCGCATCCTGCGGAAGCTGCTGCCGCATAAGGCCAATTGCATTGAAGGTGAGAATCATGGCGTCCAGTGCGTTGATTCCCTCCTGAGGATTGGCCGAGGCATGGGAGGAGCGGCCCTTATACTATTCTCAAATGAAAATGGCACAAGATACGAAGCGAATTTTTCATTCTGGC
>CAMDVP010000113.1 GCA_945877525.1 uncultured Clostridia bacterium
AGCAGCACCACCGAGTCGTGCTTCAGCCCGCTTTCCGCAGCGCTGATGGGTACATGCACCGGCAGCCCGGCCTTCTTCGCGCTGGTGGTCACCGCGGCGACAATCACCGTGGTGGAATGCTGATTTCCTATATCATTCTGGACGATCACCACCGGCCGTATGCCGCCCTGCTCCGAGCCGACCACGGGGTCGAGATCCGCCCGATAGATTTCTCCACGTTTCATCATGTCACACTCCGTCCTGGAAGTCAAGCCTTCCGGCACATTTTTATGCACCCGTGCATAAACTTCCGTTTCATTCTATGACCCGTGGGGAACCAGGGTGACGGAGAGCCCGGACGCATCCTCCCACGACATTTTTTGCGCTGGCATTCGACGCGCGTCATCCTTCCGCGGCGCTATACTCCTTCATGAAAGGAGCGATTCTTCTTCATGCGCGTCAGCGGCCTGATGTATCTGCTTGAGCAGCTTCACTGTGCTCTGTGGCTGCTGCTTGCCCTGGGGCTTGCCGCGGGGCAGGTGCGCCCGGAGCCCCTCAGGCTGCTGTGCACTGCCCTCTGTCTCGACGGTCTGACGCTTGTGTGCGCGCTGCTGCCTTTCCCCTGGCTGCGCTTTGCGGCCCTGGCGCTCTCCGCCGTGCTGGCCCCGCAGGCCGCCTGGCCGGGGCTTCCCCGCAGCAGTCTGCTCAGGCTTCGCGTCGCCTGCGCCGCGCTGCTGCTCTCCGCCGCAGGCAGCGCAAGACTGCTGGCAGGCCTCGGGCTTTCCGGCGCGCCGCTGGCACTGCTGCTTCCCCTGCCCTGCCTGCTCTTTGCCAGCCTTCTGCCCCGGTGCGGCAGGGCCCGATGTGTCAGCGTGGAGGTTGCAGCAGGTCATGGCCGGCTGCGTCTCACCGCCCTGGTGGACAGCGGCAACCTGCTGCGCGACCCCGTCACCGGTCTGCCGGTGATTGTCATGTCCCGCAAGGCAGCATCTCAGCTTGTGCCCCTGCCCGAAGAGGACAACCTGCCTCCGGGCATGCGGCTTATCAGCGTGCGCACGGTAGCGGGGCCATCGCTGATGGCCGTCTTTCGCCCGGAACAGGTGCGCGTGCTGCTGCCCGGCGGCTGGCGAAGCGCCCGGGCCATCGTCGGCCTGAGCCCCGACGGCTACGAGGGCTTTCAGGCGCTGCTGCCCGCCTCGCTTCTTCCCGATGAATCCTTCAAAGGAGGTATGCCGGTATGACCCTGACCTTCCAGCTTTATTCCGCCGCCCGCGACTGCCTGACCGACCTGATGGAGCGCCTTACGCCCCGGGAGCTGTACTACATCGGCGGGCCCGATCCCCTTCCCGCCCCGCTGACGCTGGAGGAGGAGCAGGCCCTTGTCGCCCGGCTGCAGGAGGACGACGGCACCATCCGCCGCACCCTCATCGAGCGAAACCTGCGCCTGGTGGTGTTCATCGCCCGTAAATTTGAAAACACCGGCGTGATGCTGGAGGATCTCATTTCCATCGGCACCATTGGGCTCATCAAGGCCGTCAACACCTTCGACCCGCAGAAGAAAATCAAGCTGGCCACCTACGCCAGCCGCTGCATCGAGAACGAGGTGCTGATGTTCCTGCGCCGCTTCAGCCGCACCCGGGTGGAGGTTTCCCTGGACGAGCCGCTGAAAACCGACTGGGACGGCAACGAGCTGTTGCTTTCCGACGTGCTGGGCACCGACGGAGACATCGTCTGCCGGGGCATGGAGGAAAGCGCCGAGCGGCAGATGCTCTTCGCCGCCCTGAGCCATCTCTCGCCCCGGGAGCAGAAAATCATGAACCTTCGCTTCGGCCTTGGCGGCCAGCCGGAAATGACCCAGAAGGAGGTGGCGGATGTGCTGGGCATCAGCCAGAGCTATATTTCCCGCCTGGAAAAGCGCATTCTCCACCGCCTCCACGGCGAAATGATGCGCGCCAGCGGCTGATGTGACACCGGCATACGCCTCTTCACGCATATACCCGTCACGATGATTTTTTCCGCCCGTCCGGGCGGCTTTTTTGTCGGAAAAGTGCCTCCTTTGCCCCCTTCTGTCAGCGCTGTATAACCCCCCGCGGCCGGTGCCATACTTTGTGTATCATCAAGCGGGAGGCAAGCGGTATGGCTTACGGGAAGGTTGAAATCTGCGGCGTGGACACCTCCACCCTGCCGGTGATCTCCAACGAGCGGATGCGGGAATTGTTTCCCCTGGTGCACAGCGGCGACAAGGCGGCCAGGGACGAATTCATCCAGGGAAACCTGCGCCTGGTGCTCAGTGTGATCCAGCGCTTTTCCGGCCGGGGCGAAAACGTGGACGATCTGTTCCAGGTGGGGTGCATCGGGCTGATGAAAGCCCTGGACAACTTCGACACCAGTCAGAATGTGCGCTTCTCCACCTATGCCGTGCCCATGATTATCGGTGAAATTCGCCGCTATCTGCGGGACAACAATGTCATCCGCGTCAGCCGCAGCATGCGCGACACCGCCTACAAGGCCCTGCAGGCCCGCGACCGCCTGCAGGCCAAATGGAACCGTGAGCCCGACGTGACGGAAATCGCCGCCGAGCTGCAGCTGCCAAGGGAAGACGTGGTGTTCGCCCTGGAGGCCATTCAGGATCCTGTCAGTCTGTTCGAGCCGGTCTACAACGACGGGGGCGACGCGCTGTATATCATGGATCAGGTCAGGGACGAAAACAGCCGGGACGATGCGTGGCTGGAGGAGATCTCCATCAAGGAGGCCATGCAGCGCCTCAACGAACGGGAGAAAAAAATCCTCCGTCTGCGCTTCTTCGAGGGAAGAACGCAGATGGAGGTGGCCGGAGAAATCGGCATCAGCCAGGCCCAGGTGTCCCGGCTGGAGAAAAACGCGCTTTTGCACATGCGCAAGCATGTGCAGGTGCAATGAAGAATTAGGGCAATACCGCACAAATGAGTTGATGCGGTATTGCCTTAAGCCTTTGCCGGGCCGCGCCTGCGCAAAACCAGCGCGCCAAGCAGAATCACCATGGGAAACACCAGTGCCGGCAAAAGCCCCGCCTGCAGGCTGCCCCCCGCCGCGCCCGCGGTGAACCCCACCAGCGTCGGCCCCGCCGAGCAGCCCAGGTCGCCCGCAAGGGCCATCAGGGCGTACATGGCCGTGCCGCCCCCGGGGAGCGTCCGCGCCGCCAGGCTGAAAGTGCCCGGCCAGAAGATGCCCACCGAGAAGCCGCACAGCGCGCATCCCACCAGGGCAAGCAGCGGCTGGCCCGACAGCGCCGCTGCCAGGTAGCACCCCATGCACAGCACCGCGCTGGCCCCCATGCACACCGTCAGCGGCAGCCTGTCGCTGAAGCGGCCGTACAGCGCCCGCGCCAGGCCCATCAGCACCGCAAAGGCGCAGGGGCCCGCCAGATCGCCCATGGCCTTGCTCACATGCAGGCCGCTCTCGGCAAAGGCGCTGGCCCACTGGCTCATGGCCTGCTCCGACGCCCCGGCGCACACCATCAGGATCAGCAGCAAAAGGAACACCCGCCGGCTGAACAGCTCGCGGATGGACAGCTTCTTTTCTCCACCCTGCACCACGGGAAACAGCGGCACCAGCAGGAAATAGCCTATATTCAGGAGGGGTACCACCGCCCACAGGCATGCCAGTACCCGCCAGCTGCCCATGCCGAACACCGCAAAAAACGCCGTGGACGCCGCCACCAGAAACACATGCCCCCAGCAGTAGAAGGAGTGCAGCAGGCTCATGGCCGCCTCCTTCTTTTTCGTGGGGCATGATTCCACAATGGGGCTGATGAGCACCTCAATGATGCCCCCGCCCACGGCATAGAGCACTGCGGAGGTCAAAAGACCCGCATAGGGGCCAAGGATATCCGGCAGCACCGCCAGGCCGATCAGCCCCGCCGCTGCCAGCACATGGGCCGCCACAATGCACGGCCGGTAGCCGATGCGATCCACCACCCGGGCGGAAATCAGGTCCACGCACAGCTGCACCAGAAAATTCACCGTGGTCAGCAGTGTGATCTGCTCCACCGACAGCCCGAATACCGCCGCGAAGGTGACAAACAGAAGCGGTGCAAAGTTGTTCACAATGGCCTGGGTCACATAGCCCAGATAGCTGGCGTAGATCGTATGCTCGTAGCTCTCGCGGATACGGGCAAGCATCAGGATACCCCCTTGTGTCCGAATTCCGCATCATCATACCACACTTTCCGCAGAAAAGACAGAACGGAACAAAATTTTCTTTCCCCGCTTGACAAAGCCGTTCAA
Source organism: uncultured Clostridia bacterium (assembly GCA_945877525.1). GTDB lineage: Bacteria > Bacillota > Clostridia > Christensenellales > Aristaeellaceae > UBA11524. The sequence goes on from CAMDVP010000113.1 coordinate 4,245, forward strand.
GCGGCGTATGATTACACATGAACAAATGCTCATATGTTTGCAAAGGAGACTGAGCAGCATGATAAAGACCTGGCCCATCGAGCATCTGGATTGCCCCAACTGCGCTGCCAAGCTGGAGAGCGCCCTGCAAAAGCTCCCCGGTGTGGAAAGTGCCAGCGTCAACTTCACCGGCGGCACCGTGACCATCGCCGCCCCTGATGACCGCATGACCGAGGTCACCCGCGCCATGATCGAAACCGCCGCTCAGGTGGAGCCTGACGCCCGCATCCTGCTGGACGAGGCGCCCCGCCACAGCCACGGCCATGGACATGATCACAACCACGACCATGGCGAAGCCGGGCCTGCCCTGCTGTGGCGCGTGGCTGCCGCAGGCGTGCTGCTGGCCGGCGGTCTGGCCACAGGGGGTACGGTCAGCCTGCTGCTTTTCCTCGCCGCGTATATCACCGCCGGGTGGGATATTCTGCTCGCCTCCGCCAAAAACATCGCCCGGGGTGAGATCTTCGACGAGAACTTTCTCATGTCCGTGGCTTCCATCGGCGCCATGTGCGTGGGCGAATACGCCGAGGGCGTGCTGGTCATCGTGCTGTATCAGATTGGCGAATGGTTCCAGGCCCGGGCCGTGGGCAAAAGCCACGCATCCATCACCGCGCTGATGGACATCCGTCCCGACCACGCCAACCTTCTTTGCAACGGGCAGCCCCGGCAGGTATCCCCCGAGGAGGTGCACACCGGCGACCTGATTCTTGTCCGCCCCGGCGAAAAGGTGCCCCTGGACGGCGTGATTATTGAAGGAAGCACCAGCCTGAACACTGTGGCGCTCACGGGCGAATCCCTTCCCCGGGACGCTTCCGCGGGCGACAGCGTGCTCAGCGGCAGCGTAAACCTTTCCGGGCTGATCACCCTGCAGGTCACCAGCGAATATGCCGAATCCACCGTGTCAAAAATCCTGCGCCTGGTAGAATCCTCCGGCGACAGGAAGGCCCGGGCGGAGCAGTTCATCACCCGCTTTGCCCGAATCTACACGCCGGCGGTCTGCGCATGCGCGGTGCTGCTGGCCGTGATTCCATCTCTTTTCGATGGACAGTGGTCCCAGTGGATTCACCGGGCGCTGACCTTTCTGGTGATCTCCTGCCCCTGCGCGCTGGTGATTTCCGTGCCGCTGACCTTCTTCAGCGGCATCGGTGGCGCGTCCCGCAAGGGCGTGCTGGTCAAGGGCGCCAACGACCTGGAAACCCTTGCACGGCTTGACACCGTGGTGTTTGACAAAACCGGAACCCTGACCCGGGGCGTATTCACCGTAACAGCGCTGAAGCCCCAGGGCTGCACAGAGGAGATGCTGCTGGAAACCGCCGCCCTGGCGGAGAGCAGCTCCGGCCATCCCATCGCCCGCTCCATTCTCAGCGCCTACGGGCGTGAGATTGATCAGCGGCGGGTAACCCATGTGGAGGAAACCGCCGGCCACGGCCTGCGGGCCACGGTGGACGGGCGGACGGTTGTTGCCGGAAACTCCCGGCTGATGGAATCTCTGGGCATTGCCGTGCCCCGGGAGGATTCCGATGGTACAGTGGTGTATGTGGCCGCAGACGGAGCGTATATGGGCTGCATCGTCATCTCCGACGTGGTGAAGCCCACTTCCAAGAAAGCCATGGAGGAGCTGAAGCAGGCCGGGGTCAGCCGTCTTGTCATGCTCACCGGCGACAGGCGTCACGCCGCCGACGTCATTGCCCGGCAGCTGGGCCTGACCAAGGTTCACGCCGAGCTTCTCCCCGCAGACAAGGTGCAGCGTCTGGAAGGGCTGCTGGGTGACGATCACACCGTGGCCTTTGTAGGTGACGGCATTAACGACGCCCCGGTGCTTCGCCGGGCAGATCTTGGGTTGGCCATGGGTGGCGTAGGCTCTGATGCAGCCATCGAGGCGGCGGACGTGGTGCTCATGGACGACGATCCCTGCAAGCTGCCCCTGGCCATCCGCATTGCCCGCAAAACCCTGCGGATTGTCCGACAGAACATCGCCTTCTCCCTCGGGATCAAGGCGGTGGTAATGGTGCTGGGCGCGCTGGGATACGCGGGCATGGGCCTTGCGGTGTTTGCCGATGTGGGCGTGGCGCTGCTGGCCATCCTGAACGCCATGCGGGCCATGAAGTAAGGAACATCTGCGTCCGGGAAGGCTTTATTCTTCCCGGACGCTTTTTCATGGGCCAGTTGACTTTTCCTCCGTTTCTGATATGCTGTATGAAGTGTACAAACCAGCATCTTGCAAAGGAAGGGAACCCCCATGGCCAATCTGCTGACGGGCTGCCGCATGCTGTGCAGCATGCTGATGCTGCTTTTTCCCGTACCCTCCCCATGGTTTGCAGCCATGTATCTGCTTGGCGGCCTGACCGACATGCTGGACGGCTTCCTTGCGCGCAAAACGCATACGGCCAGCCGTCTGGGCGCAAGGCTGGATACCGCGGCGGATCTTTTTTTCGCCGCAGCTGCCCTGATCAGGCTGGGGCCCGTTGTTTTGCTTCCGGCCTGGGTGTGGGTCTGGACGGCTGTGATTGCTGTCGTCAAAATCATCAACGTGGTTTCCGGGCTGATCTGCCGCAGGGCCCTCGTCGCCGTACATTCCGTGATGAACAAGGTTGCGGGATTGCTCCTTTTCCTTTTTCCTTTGTCGTGGTATCTCATGGATGTACGCTGCAGCGCCGCCATTGTTTGTGCCGTCGCCACCTTTGCGTCCATCCAGGAAGGACACTATATCCGCACCGGACGGAATATCGAATGATCTGTCCGCAGAAAGCCGGCCCGGGTGACCACACTGTATCCGCTATCTTCACAACGAAGAATCCCCTGCATGCAACAGGTCATGCAGGGGATTCCTTGCTTCCGGCATTATGCCGCCATAAGGCTTACCATTTGCTGACGATGGGCTTCAGCCGTCCGCCCAGATAGGCCGCCAGGGCGATCTTCGCCGCATCACCGGGCAGGAAGGGGAATACGCACCATGTCAGGCTGGCCCACAGCGGCGTGCCCTTGGTGACCATAAACCATACCGTGCCGATCACATAGCACACCACCACGCCCACCACCATGGACAAACACCGCCACCAGAAGCCGCCCTTGCGCTCCATCATCCATGCGGCAATGAACGCGCAGGGCACAAACCCGACAATATAGCCGCCTGTCGCGCCCATCAGCACCCCGGTGCCGCCGCTGAAGCCCGAAAACACCGGCAGGCCGATCAGCCCCATCAGCACATAGACCAGCGTGCTCACCGTGGCATACCGCTTGTCCATCAGCACGGCACACAGGAGGATCGGCAAAAGGGTCAGGGTAATCGGCACCGGGCCGATGGGCAGGGAGATCTGGGCGCATACCGCCGTCAGCGCCGCGAACAGCGCGCACAGCGTCATCTTTTTGATTGGCATCATTTCCCACCTCCAAAAAAACGCTTTCGGTTCCGTATTATAAAAAAGCGGCGAACCTCTGTCAAGAAGGAAGGCCGGGAAAAAGGTCGAATAAACACAGGAAGAACATCGAGAGGAGTTTGCCTGTGAGCACCCGCAAGAACGCCCTGTACAACGTGGCCTACCGCGTGTTTTCCGTGCTGCTGCCCCTTGTCACCGCACCCTATCTGTCCCGCACGGTGGGCCCGGAGGGCGTGGGGCTGTACAGCTATGCCTGGTCCATCAGCTATGTGTTTGTGCTGGTGGGCATGCTGGGGTTGGAGAATTACGGCGTGCGCGCCATCGCCCGCGCCCGGGACGATCAGAGCGCCCTCAACCGCACCTTTTCCGAAATCTGGCTGATGCAGCTGTGCGTGGCGGGGCTGACGCTGCTTGCGTGGCTTGGCTATGTGGCCTTTGTGGCGGACAGGGAGAAGCTGATTGCCCTGCATCTGACCATGATGTCTGTCAGCTGCCTGGTAAACCTGGACTGGTGCCTGATGGGGCTGGACCAGTTCCGTCCCATCGCGCTGAAGAACACTGCCGTTAAGCTTCTGGCGGCAGGAGCGGTGTTTCTGTTTGTGCGAGGGCCGGAGGATCTGTGGGTATACGCCTTCGTATGGTCGCTGGCCACGCTCCTGGGGTGCCTGAGCTGCTGGACCACCCTACGGGGAAAAGTGCGCCGGGTGCCGGTTTCCCTCCGCGCGGCCATGAAGCACTTCCCGCCCTGCGCGCTGCTGTTCGTTTCCGTGCTGGCAGTGAATGTGTTCCGTACCATGGACAAGGTCATGGTGGGCGCTCTCAGTTCCATGGAGCAGAACGGCCTGTATGAAAACGCCGAGAAAATCATCTACTGCCTCAGCGGCTTTATCTCCGCCATCGGCACGGTGATGCTTCCCAAGGTCTCCGGTATGCTCAAGCGCGGCGAAACCGAGCGGGTGCGCCGACACATCGACCTGTCCATGCAGCTGGTACTGTGCATGGTATGCGCCCTGGCCTTTGGGGTCGCCGCTGTGGCGCGGGACTTCGCGCCCCTGTTCTTCGGGCAGAGCTTCGCCGTTTCAGGCGAATTGATGATTCCCCTGGCCTTCACGCTCATTGCCATCGGCTTTGCCAATGTAATCCGTACCCAATGGATTCTCCCCAACGGGCAGGACACCATTTTCGTCAAAAGCGTCAGCGTAGGAGCGGTCATCAACCTTCTGTCCAACGCCCTGCTGATTCCTTCCATGGGCGCAAGGGGCGCGGTGGCGGGCACGCTGCTGGCGGAATTTGCCGTGCCTGTGGTGCAGTGGAGCATCCTGCGGCGCGCCCTGCCCTACGGGCGCTATGTACGGCACCTGGCCGTCTATTCGCTGCTGGGGCTGGTGATGCTGCTTGCCGTGCGCCTGACCGCGCGCCTGCTTCCCTTTGCCGGCTGGGCGGGGCTTGCATTTCAGGTGGCGGTGGGGGCTGCGGTGTATGGCGCGCTGTGCCTAACGATGTGGCGTCTGACAAAAAACGCGGCCATTCTACGCCTTTTGCCCGGCAGGAAAAAATCATAAACCGGCGCTTTTCCGGCAAGGCTATCCGCTGAAAAGAAACGGAGGTTTTGCCGGATGAAACGCTTGCTGTCGCTGCTGCTTCTTTTGTCCCTGTGCCTGACGCTGTGCGGCTGCACCCTTTCCAACAGGGACT
>CAMDVP010000114.1 GCA_945877525.1 uncultured Clostridia bacterium
GGCTCAGCGGGGCGGAGGATTTGCTGCCCATCACCCTCAGCGAACGGCTGATCGACGGCATGCAGTTGGAGGTAGGCTCACAGCTGTCCATGGAGGGGCAGCTACGCAGCTACAACAAGGTGATCGAGGGTGCGGGCCGGCTGCTGATTACCGGCTTCGCCCAGCGGCTGCTCCCGCCGGATGACGAGGAAAACCCCAACCAGGTGCAGCTCACCGGCGCGCTGTGCAAGCTGCCCAGCTACCGCACCACACCCTTCGGCCGGGAAATTGCCGACCTGATGCTGGCCGTCAACCGCGCCTATGGCAAGAGCGACTATATTCCCTGCATCACCTGGGGACGCACGGCGCGCTTTGCCTCCCACCTGAAGGTGGGCGACAGGATCCAGCTTCTGGGTCGGTTCCAGAGCCGGGCCTACCAGAAGCAGCTGGCCGACGGCAGCGTCATGAACAAGATGGCCTATGAGGTATCCGTGGGACGGCTGAGCGTGGCCCATGAGACGGCCCAGCCGGGCTACGCCTACCGGGACATGCGCCCGGAGGAGCGCGTCACCCCCGACGGTATGCATATTCTCTCCAATCCGCAGTAAAAACCACAACGGCCTTCCATGTGTAAACTGCATGGAAGGCCGTACCTTTTGATGTTATGCTTCTATTATCAGTCCGCCAGAATCACCCGCACGTCCTCCACAGACACGTCTCCCTCCAGCAGGCCCTGGGCGCGCATCCAGTCGATGTTCTCCTGCCAGCAGGCGTCGGACTGGGACAGGAACGCCGCGTCCTCCGTTTCCATCAGGGGCAGAAGCACCTGCATGCTCTGACGCTCCACGGTTTCAGACAGCGGGAAGTTCTCCGCGCTCTGGTTATCCAGCAGAATCCGCAGCGCCTCCTCGGGGTCAGCCTTCATGTCCGCAAAACCCTTAGCTGAAGCCCGCAGGAAAGCGGACAGCACCTCCGGTTCCTGCTCGATCATCCGGTCGTTGGCCAGGAACACACCCTCGTAGTAGGTAGGCACGCCAAAGTCGTCCAGCTCGAACCAGCTGACGGAGAAGCCCTCCTCCTGCATCTGGGGCACCTCATGGTTCACCAGGCAGCCGATGGTGGCATCCACATTGCCGGTGGTCATGGAGCTCATCAGGTCAAAGCCCACGTCAATCATCACCACGTCGCTGTAATCCGCGCCGACGTTCTCCATAATGCTGCGAATCAAAGCCTCGGACAGCTGGGTGCCGGCATAGCCGATGCGCTTGCCAACCAGATCCTCGGGGCCGGATATGCCCTTATCGCTCAGGGACAGCACAATATTCAGCGGGGCCTGCACCACCGCGCCGATGGACTTCACCGGCACGGCCTGGTTGGCGCGCACCTGGATCACATCCTGCTGGTAGTACAGCCCGATGTCAGCACGGCCGGCAGCCACCAGGGCAATAGCGTCATTATCGTTGGAGGGGAAGCGGATATTGACCTTCAAGCCCTCCTCTGCGTAGTAGCCCTTCTCAATGGCCACATACATGAAGGCATGCAGGGCGTTGGGATACCAGTCCAGCACCACGTCTACTTCCCGCAGGGGCTCCTCGGCATGGCAGGTGCCGGTCAGCAGCAGGCACAGGGTCAGCAGTATTGCAAAAAAGCGTTTCATCATCGTTCATCCTTTCTTATGATTCGCCGCGCCAGCGCACGGCCTTTTTTTCAATGAGAGAAATCAGCGCCACCGCCAGCATGGCTACCGCAGACAGCAGCACAATGGGTGCAAACACCCCCGCGCCGTCCAGCTGGGTCATCATGCGGCGGGAGAAATAGCCCAGTCCGCTCTGCGCGCCAAGCCACTCGCCGATGGCCGCGCCGATGATGCTCATGGGAATAGCCATTTTGATGGCCGAGAAGAAATACGGCAGGGCGCAGGGAACCTTGATTTTGAAAAACACATCGCGCCCTGTTGCGCCGAAGGTCATCAGCAGCTCGGCCATTTCCAGCCGGGAGGACTGCAGACCGTCGTACACCGTGATGGTAATGGGGAAAAACGTAATCAACACTGTCACCAGCACCTTGCTCCAGATGCCGTAGCCAAACCACAGCACAAACAGCGGGGCAATGGCCGTGGTGGGGATGGTCTGGGAGGCCACCACCAGCGGGTACAGCGCCTTGCGGCACAGGGGGCTCACATCCATCAGCACCGCCAGCCCCAGCCCCAGCACCAGGGAAATGGCCAGCCCCAGCCCCGTCACCCCCATGGTTGCGGGCAGATGCACGGTAAAAAGCGGCTTGCGCAGCGCCCACAGCTTTTCCAGAATTTGCAGGGGCGTGGGCAGGATATAGGCTGCGTTGACCTCCATGGCTCCCAGCTGCCACAGCATCAGCAGCAGGAGCAGCAAAAGCAGCGCGGGCAGATTGCCACGATTCGCCTTTTTCATGCCTCCACCTGCTTTCTGAGCATGCCGATGAGCGCCTCGCGCAGTTCGATGATGTCCGTCCGGGCCAGATCCTTTCGGCTGCGCGGGTATCCGAGGGGCACCGGGATTTCCTTCAGCGCGCGGATGGGCGTGCTTTCCACCACCAGCACGCTGGAGGACAAAAACAGCGCCTCCTCCACATCGTGGGTGATGAACAGAATCGTTTTGCCGGTTTTCTGCCACTGCTCCAGCAGCCATTCCTGCATGGAGATGCGTGTCAGGAAATCCAGCGCGGAGAAGGGCTCGTCCAGCAGGAGCAGGTCGCTGCCGGTGAGCATGGTGCGGGCAAAGGCGGCGCGCTGTCTCATGCCGCCGGACAGCTCGTCCGGGCGCTTGTCCCGGCAGCCTGCAAGGCCCACGTCGCAAAGGGCCGCATCCACCATCGCCAGCCGCACAGTCCGTCCCAGTCCCCCCTGAATCTCCAGAGGCAGGGCCAGGTTTTCGCCCACGGTGCGCCACGGAAACAGCAAATCCTTCTGGGGCATGTAGCCGCAGGCTCGCTTCTGACCGCCTACGGGCATGCCGTTCACACGGATCGTGCCTGCCCTGGGCTGAAGCAAACCGTTAATCATGCGGAAGATGGTACTCTTGCCGCAGCCGCTCACCCCCAGGATGCAGTGGAGCGACCCCTCCTGCACCTGGAAGGACAGTCCGTCGATAATATTGAATCTTTCCCCGGGATACTGATAGGACACATGGTCAAACGTCAGCACACTCATACGCGCATTTCCCACGCCATGTCCCAGAAGCCCAGCTCATACCGGCTGCAGTTGCAGAAGATTTCCGTAAGCCTCTGCAGCTGCTCCGGCCCAGCCTCCCGGCCCAGGCGGTTCATCAGGTCGATCAGCCCGGCGTTCACCGCGGCATATTCTTCCCCCGCATAGCTTTGAATCCACTCGCCGTAGAAGGGATGCTCCAGAGCGCCGGGAACCCTGGCCAGCGCCTGGCCAATCTCCGCATAGCTCCAGGAGCAGGCCAGAATCGCCGCGACGATTTCCACCGGCGTGCCTGTGTAGGCCACGGAAAGCATGTAGTTGGTATAGGACAGGTTATCCAGCGCGGGCTGAACGGAAAGCACCTGCTCCTCCGTGATGCCCAGGCGCTTCATATACGCCCTGTGAAGGTTCATTTCACCATTCAGCGTGGCGTCCACATTGGCAGCGAAGGCGCGCATCAGCTCCGGATCCCAGGCCTTCGCCACTCCCAGGGCAAACACCCGGGCATAGTCGAACAGGTACAGATAGTCCTGCAGCATGAAATACCGGAATTTCTCCGCCGGCAGCGAGCCGTCGCCAATGCCGGCAACAAAGGGATGCGCGAGGCATTTGGCCCAGATGGGCGCCGCAGCCTCATGCAGCTTATCGGTCACAGCGGGGCAGTTCATGGCGCTGTCCCCCTGATAAATTCACTCCTCAGATCAAACAGATGATTCATGGGGCCCCGGCCCTGTCCCAGGTCAAGCATGGCCGCCAGCGCACCGGAGATATACTCCTTCGCCCGACGAACAGCTTCGTCCAGATTCATGCCGCAGGCCAGGTTGGACGCAATGGCGCTGGACAGGGTGCAGCCGGTGCCGTGGGTGTTCGGATTGTGAATACGGCGGCCATAGAACCACTTCGCGGCGCCATCGCGGAACAGCAGGTCGTTGGCGTCGTTCAGGTCGTGCCCGCCCTTGAGCAGCACGGCACAGCGGTACGACTCGGAAATGTACTTCGCGGCTTTCTCCATATCCGCCGCGCTGCTGATCTCCATGCCGGAGAGGATTTCCGCCTCGGGAATGTTGGGCGTGACCACCTCCGCCAGGGGCAGCAGCTCGCTTTTCAGCGTGCCAAGGGCCTCGTCCTGCATCAGCCGCGCGCCGGAGGTCGCCACCATCACCGGGTCAACGACGATGTGCCGCGCGCCATACTGCTTGAGCTTCTGCGCAATCACGCGGATCAGCGCAGCGCTCGAAACCATGCCGATCTTCACCGCGTCGGGGAAGATGTCGGAAAACACGGCGTCCAGCTGGTCGCTGAGGAAGGAGGGCGTAACCTCCCGGATGCTTGTGACGCCGGTCGTGTTCTGGGCAGTGAGGGCGGTGATGGCCGTCATGGCGTAGATGCCATGGGCCGACATCGTCTTCATGTCTGCCTGAATGCCGGCGCCTCCGCTGGAATCACTGCCAGCGATGGATAATGCTGTTCTCATCTGCTCACTCATGGTGAACTCCTCCTTTGATTATCAGCATATCTTTTGTATAGCGGCAGAGAGTGGTGCCCCCGGTCTGCCGCTCCATGAATCCCGGCTGCGGAGGAAACCGCAGCCGGGACGGATGGCGGTAGGAAACTCTGAAGAAATGAGGTGGTGCGATGGCGAGCAGAATTTTTAAAGGAAGTAGATGGCTCAAATTCAGCCGCCAGCGTGCCGCCGAGTGATTCAGAGGGGCCTTAATTCAGCTTGCCCGAAATGGTATTCAGCGTACCATTCTTCTGCAGGGCGAAAAGGATGGCCCCGGCGATGATGGAGCCCGCCACGGTGGAGATCAGGAAGGGAACGACATAGGCGTAGAACGCCACATTGGCCGAGGACACGCCCATGAAGGCAATAGCGATGGGATAGGCCAGCAGCCCGCCGATCACGCCGGTGCCGAACACCTCACCTGCCATGGTAGGCAAAAGCTTCTTCGTGTACTTCCACACCAGGCCGCACAGCAGCGCGCCACACATGCTGCCCGGGAAAGCCAGCAGGCTGCCCAGGCCCAGCAGGTTGCGGATCAGCGCCGCCAGGAAGCCCGCGCCCAAGGCATACCAGGGACCCAGCAGCACGCCGCACACCACGTTCACCATGTGCTGCACGGGGGAGCACTTGCTCCCGAACACCGGGAAGGAAAACAGGCTGCCCACCACAGCCACAGCCACCAGAATTGCGGCCAGCGTCAGCCGCAGGGTACGATTGCGATTCATCTGAGTTCTCTCCTTTGTTTGTTGATAGAGGGCGGCAGGTATAACAAAAACAGCCTCCCTCGCGGGAACAGCATGGCATACGCCTGCTGGTCGGTCGAAACTCACTGGTTTCCTCTCACGCCGGAACACGGCTTCCCATCGCTGCTTTCCACGTCACAGGGCGCTCCCCCTCTGACGGCCTGTCCGCCCTCCCTTCCAGGAAAAAATCTCAAATGCCCATGGGCATAGGAGTCAAGCTTCCGCGGCGGTTTTCTCCGCCAAACGGCGCAGGAGGCGGCATTCCTCCTCAATGTTTTCCGCCGCGAAAATGCCCGATACCACGGCCACACCCGCGATACCCGTGCCGGTCAGTTCGAGGATATTGCCGCTGTGGATGCCGCCGATGGCCACCACGGGAATGCTCACCGCCCGGGTGATGGCGCTCAGGGTTTCCCGGGTCATGGGCTTGGCGTTGATTTTGGTCGCGGAGCCGAACACCGCGCCGCTGCCCAGGTAGTCCGCGCCCGCATCCTGCGCGCGCAGGGCCTGCTCGACGGTTTTGGCCGTCACGCCCACAATCATGTCCGAGCCCAGGATGCCGCGTACCTCCTCCGCCGCCATGTCCTCCTGCCCTACATGCACCCCATCCGCACCGCTGCGTCTTGCAATATCCACATTGTCGTTAATCAGCAGCGGCACGCCATGGCGATGACACAGCCTGGCCAGCTCGACAGCCTCATGAAAGAAGGCGTCCTCGTCCAGCGTCTTTTCCCGCAGCTGCACCATGGTCGCACCGCCCCGCAGGGCCTCCTCCACCTGCTCAAAGAGGGTTCTGCCCCGCAGCCAGGCACGGTCTGTCACCGCATACAGGCGCAGCATGTCATTGTTCAGCTTCATACCGGGCTCCCCTTTCCAAATTCTCCGGGGTCAGGTGGAAAATCGCGTCGATGATATAGCCGCGATAGCTTGCGTTTCCCTCCCCGGGCGAAAGCCTTGCGTGGGCGATTTCTCCGCACAGCCCCATGGCGCACACCGCCGCCAGCGCGGCTGTGAGAGGCCTATCCGGGCTTGCCGCAACATATGCCCCCGTCAGCGCGGACAACTGACAGCCTGTCCCCGTGACCGTGCGCATCATGGGGTGCCCGTTATGCACCCGATACACGGCGCGCCCGTCGGTCACAATATCCGTATCGCCGGTAACAATCACCACCGCGCCGCTTTCCCTGGCCAGGTACAGGGCGTTTTCCCGGGCGGATGCGGCGGGAGCTTGCTCCGCATCGTTATCCACGCCCCGGTGCAATGCCGCCCCGCCTGCCAGCGCAGCGATTTCCCCCGCATTGCCTCGTATTGCCGCAAAGCGCACCTGCGCAAGCAGCTGCCGCCCTGCATTCCTGCGCATTTCCGAGCAGCCCACGCCCACGGGATCCAGCACCACGGGACAGCCAAGACGGTTGGCCTCCCGGCCTGACAGCATCATCGCTCGTATCTTCCGCGGATTGGGGGTTCCCAGGTTCAGCACCAGCCCGCTGCACATGGCGGTGATTTCCGCCGCTTCGTCGGGATCATCCGCCATGATGGGTGAACCGCCGCAAGCCAGCAGCAGGTTGGCGCAGTCGTTGGCGGTTACGTAATTGGTGATGCAATGCAAAAGCGGCCGAACGGCACGGCATTGCGCAATGATCTCCCCCAGCATGGCGTCCTCCCAATGAAATAAGCGTTCCCCCGGAAGGGAACGCTCTTTTGCGAAAAGGCAGGCTCCCTTCGGCGGCATTATCCGCATCAGGTGTAAGGGTCGAAGGTGAGTCCTTCCTCTCAGCCTGTCATAACAAGCTCCCCTGCGTCATGCAGTATAGCACCGAAGCGTCCGTCTGTCAACCCAAAAGGGGCGGCGGCCCTTCATCAGGCCGCCGCCCACGATTTGATGGTGGTTATACTGTTCTCGCTTAAAACAATTGCTTTACTGAAGGCAGAGGATTTGTGCCTGCGGGCGCGTCCGCAGCCTCAATCGTCGCGGCCAAAGGCCGCTCGTTTCGGCTGACTCGTTCGGCTTTCTCTTTGTCACCACTGGCGAGCCGTCGCCCTTTGAAAACCTCCGGGGGACGTTCCTTTGCTACTATGCTTTTCAAGCAGCACAGTATTAATGGAAATCAGAAGTCCCCGTTGTCCCGGTCATTGGCAAAATCACCGTTGTCCTCGGCCTTGGGCCGGGCTTCCTGCTTTGGACGGTAGGAGGCGGTGTAGCCGCCGGTCTGTCCATCCTGGGCAGATGTGCCTGCGCGATAGGCGGTGCGCCGTCCGGCAGGACGGGCCGCGTCGTTCTGGGCGCGGTAGGAAGCCGTGTAGTCAGACGGCTTGTCGGCGCTATCGGGACGGGACTGCTGAGGCGCGCCGGGGCGTGCATAGCCCGACGGTTGGGTGCTGCCCGAGGGCGCAGCAGGGCGGCTGTACGGGCTCTGGGCCGTGCCGGGCCTGCGGGCCTGCCCCTGGGGCCGCTGGGCGCCTGTCTGGTTGGGATAGGTACCGGTCCGGGGCGCTGTACCCTGGCGGGCATAGGGCCGGGCCTCGCTGCGCTGCTGGGCCGCCGCCTGAGCGCGCCGCGCTGCCGCGCGCTGGGCCGCCTTGCGCTTGTTGTTGTTGTAAACCACATAGAGGTAGATGCCGCCGCCAAGCAGCGCGATGACCACCACCGCGATGATCCAGCCGATGATGCCGCCGCCGCCCTGCTCCTCGCCGCCCGCGGGGTCAATCACATCCATGGTGGGGATGGGCTCCAGGGTAGCGGTAGGCTCGGCGGAAACGGTTTCCGTGGGCAGGGCCTCGGTGGGCTCCACCGGGGGCACCGTGGCAAAGGGATCAAAGGGCTCGTAGCTTACGTTCAATCCGTTGTTGGGATTGGTCCAGGTGTTCACAGTCTGATCCTCGGCAGACACGATGCCGCCGGTGCCCGTGCCGGTGTAATCCTGGTTGTTGTTGCTTGAAGCGCTGTTATTGGTCAGGCCCTGCTTGTACTCATCGCTCCCCAGGAATTCCTCCAGCTCGGCGATGGTCATCTGCCTGAAATAATCCCCGTGGATGTAACCCTCCTTGCCGCCGTAGCTGACGCGGTACCAGGTGTCGTTACCCACCCGGGTAGTACCCAGAATCAGGCAGAAGGCATACTGCTTGAGGCTTGCGATGCGGCTGGATGAGGTGCTGGCCTCCTTGCGGAAGTTCACCGAGCTGGCCGACACATAGCCGTAGCTGGACAATCCGTCGGGGTTATAGGGCGGGGGCGTGATGGCCAGGGTGGGCGCGGGGGTTGCCAGGCTGTCAAGATATGCCTGCTCCTCCTGGGCGGTCATCATGCGCAGCATATCGGCGCGAATGTAGCCCCACTGGCTGTTGTACTGCACCACATGCCAGGCCACGCCGTCCTGATAGTCCTGATCGCGGACGTACACCACCACGTCCTTGCTGAGCACGTCGATGATGCTGGACATGGTGCTGGGCAGGCTGCGGACATCCCCATCGGCCCCGCTGGTCCCCGCCTCGCCGGTGCTCTGCGCAGGCTGGGGCGAGGGGGGAGCCGGGTCGGGGGCCGGAGTAGCGTTCTGCTCCTTCCACTGGTTGAGGTAATACTGGGCTTCCTCGTTGTTGATGCGCCGCAGGCTGCTGTCGGGTACATAGCCGGGCACGTTGTCGAGGGTGGTCACCAGGCTCCAGGCGGCTCCGCCGTCATACTCCTGGCCGGTCACCAGTACCAGCTCGTTCGCCTCCATGCGACGGATGATGGCCTCGTCGGCATTGCTGATGCCGGTGCGCAGGGCCACCGCCTGCGTGGTGAGCGCATAGCCGCTGTACTGCGCGGGCACCGGGGTATCGGTGGGGGCCTGGGTCGGGTCGGGGGTGGTCGTGGGGGCGTGGGTCGGCGCGGCGGGCGCGTGCGCGTCGGGCCACAGGTGCGGGTAATCCTGGGC
>CAMDVP010000115.1 GCA_945877525.1 uncultured Clostridia bacterium
CGGGCCGGAGCAGAACAGGCCGTGATGCGCCCATACCGCCGCATCGAACTCCTTCATCTTCTCGCAGGTGGCCAGGGCGATATCCGCGCCGCCGGGCACCATCCACGGCACCACGCCCACGCCCCCGGGGAACACCACCGGGCACTCCGTGGCGCTCTTCCACAGCGCGCGGGAAAAATCGCGATCCGTGAGGGGCAGCACAAAGGTCATGGCGATGATATTGGCGGGGTGAGCATGATAGATCACCCGGCAGGCGCCCTCCGTCGCCGCCACGCGGACGGAATGGTTCATGAAATGGCTGGGGAATTCACTGGTGGGGCGGCCGCCGTTTTTCAGCCCCCACACAGTGCGGTAGCTGTCGCCCGCGGGGTTGATTTCCACCACGCACAGGCTGTCCTCGGGGTCAAGGGCCACATTGCGGAAGTACTTGCCGCTGCCGGTGGAGAGGAAGTACTCCCCCGCCAGATTCGCACCGGTCACGCCCATCGCGACCCATGGGCCGGGGATCTTGTTAAAGAAGGGGCGCATCTCCGCTACCTCGACGCCGGTCAGGCGGTAGGTGAGGTTGCCGCCGTTGCGTTCGTGCCAGCCCTGCTCCCAGCCGTCCTGGCACATGCGGATGTACCGCTGCATAATCGAAATATCAAGCATTCCCATATCCGTTCATCCTCCTGCGTATCATTTTCAGCCGCGCTTCGACTGCACGTCGCGCTCGTAGGCCATCACCGTGTCAAACCACTTGCCGTCCTCCGGCACGCCGCAGCGGCGGCAGTATTCGTCCCACACCTCGCCGAAGGGCAGGGTCTTGAACTCTTCCTGGCGCACCATCAGCTCGGTAAAGCGGCCCTCGTCCTGCAGCTGCTTCATGTCGGCATTGGGGGTCAGCAGGGCCATGAGCAGGGCCTTCTGCACATTGCGCAGGCCGGTCACCCAGGCGCTGACGCGGTTGATGGAGGCGTCGAAGTAGTCCAGGGCCATGTGCACACGGCCCTCCAGACCGCCGCAGCGGACGATTTCTTTGCAAATCTCCTTCGTTTCGTCGTCCAGCAGCACCACATGGTCGCTGTCCCAACGGATGGGCCGGGTAATGTGCAGGGCGATTTCCGAGAAGAAGGCCAGCAGCGCGGGAATCTTGTCGCTGACCACCTCGGTGGGATGATAGTGGCCGTTGTCCATCAGGGGAATGCACTTGCCAGGGTTCAGCGCCGCATAGCTCAGGGCATATTCCGCGCTGCCCACGGTGTATGCCTCCACGCCGATGCCGAATACCTTCGACTCCACGCAGGGCTTGACAAGGCCAAAGTCAAAGGGCTCGGAAAGAATCTCGTCCATGCTCTCCTTGTAACGGACACGCGGGCCCATGCGGTCGGCGGGGATATCCTTGAAGCCGTCGCCGGTCCAGATGTTCATCACACAGGGCTGGCCCAACTCCTCGGCCAGGTACTGGCTGATGCGGATGCAGCACTTGCCGTGTTCAATCCAGAAGCGGCGGGTTTCCTCATTGGGGCTGGCCAGGGTCATCGGGTCGCACTTGGGATGGGAGAAAAAGGTGGGGTTGAAGTCGCAACCAAGGCCGCGCGCCTTGCAATAGTCCACCCATTTCTTGAAGTGCTTGGGTTCCAGCCTGTCTCGGTCAACCCAGCCGCCGTTTTCCTCGTCGAAGATGGCATAGCAGGCATGCAGATTCATCTTTTTGGTTCCGGGGCACAGCTTCATCACCAGGTCAAGGTCGGCCATCAGCTCCTCGGGGGTGCGGGCGCGGCCGGGATAGTTGCCGGTGGTCTGGATGCCGCCGGTCAGGGGGGCGCTGGGATCGCCGTCGAAGCCGCGCACATCGTCGCCCTGCCAGCAGTGCAGGCTCACGGGCGCGCCCTTCAGGGCGGCCATGGCGGCCTCTACATCCACACCCACCGCGGCGTAGCGTTCCTTCGCGTAGTCAAACGGATTCATGTTCACTCATCCTTTCTTTGGATTGTAGGGTACAATGTCAAAGCTTGCCGGAAGCGCCGCGCGGAACGCCGGCAGGTCGGCAAAGGCCCCGTCGGCAATCATCTGGGCAGCCAGGTTGCCCAGGGCCGTACCCTCGGTGGGCCCGGCGTAGACCGGCAACCCCGTCATGTCGGCGGTCAGCTGGTTCAGCACCACGTTTTGGCTGCCTCCGCCCACGATGTTCACGCTGGTGAAGGTCTTGCCCGTGATTTCGCTCATTTCGCGGATGGCGTCCCGGTAACACACGGCCAGACCCACCGTTACCGCCCGCAGAACATCCGCCAGGGTTTGCGGCTCGGGCGCGCCCTGCTCCCGCAGCGCGGCGCGAACCTCTTCCATCATGCTTGCCGGGGCCAGAAAGCGGTTGTCCGCCGCATCCACCCAGGCCGGATAATCCGAGGCTGCGGCCATGTCCGCCATGTCCGCGAAGGAATGGGCTTTCCCCGTCTCCCGGTGGATGCACTGGAGCATCCACATGCCCATGATGTTCTTGAGGAAGCGGATGGTTCCATCATATCCACCTTCGTTGGTGAAGCCGGATCGCAGGGCGCGTTCGTCCGTCACAGGCATGCGAAGCTCCGTGCCCAGCAGGCTCCAGGTGCCGCTGGAAAGGAACGCCGCGTGCTCGTCCCGGGCAGGCACGGCCATGTAGGCGCTGCCCGTGTCGTGGGTGGCCGGCAGGATGACCTCTGCATCAAAGCCCACCCTCCGGGCAACCTCCGGCAGCAGGCGCCCCAGGCGCGTTCCAGGCTGCACGATGGGCGTTTCAAACCAGCCTTCCGGCAGATCCGCCGCGCGGATGACCTCCTTCGAGAAGG
The DNA here is from genome assembly GCA_945877525.1 of uncultured Clostridia bacterium. Taxonomy (GTDB): domain Bacteria; phylum Bacillota; class Clostridia; order Christensenellales; family Aristaeellaceae; genus UBA11524. Next base: position 2,808 of record CAMDVP010000115.1, read on the forward strand.
CACGGGTCTGCGCATTTCCCAGGGAGGTGGTGGATATGTCCGTCCACTCGTGAGCCCGCTTGCCCGTCAGGCAATAGCTCAGGTATTCCGGCATCAGCAGGAAGTCCTTCGCCTCGCCGCGGTATTCCGGATGCTCGCGCAGCACAGCCATCAGCTGGTACACCGTGTTGAAGGGCTGCTTGGCAATGCCGCACAGGCGGTACATGTCCGCAAAGGACATCGTCTTTTCCAGGAGAGTATCCATTCCATCAGTGCGGCTGTCGCGGTAGGCCACCATGTCGCCCAGCAGCTTTCCCGCCCCATCCAGCAGGGCAAAGTCCACCCCCCAGGTGTCAATGCCCACCGAAACGGGGTCCAGCCCTTGGTCGTGGGCGGCGCGCAGGCCGGCAATCACATGCTCTTCAAGCGCCCCTGCGTCCCAGCAGAGGTGACCGTTTCGCTCCGTTGCGCCGTTGGGAAAGCGGTATACCTCCCGCGTCTGGATTTTTCCATTCTCCAGCCAGGCCACGATATGCCGCCCGCTGGATGCCCCAATATCCACCGCCAGGTAACGCTTCATTACAAATCACGTCCTTTGCAGGTTTCCTTTTCTGCATTATAGCACAGATTATTTCAAAGGAAAAGGACGCCGGTTAAAACAATCAGCGTCCTGAATTAACTTCCCGGTATTCCCTGGGGCTCATGCCTGTATCCTGCTGAAACAGGTGATAGAAGTGCCCCGTATTGGCATAGCCCACGGCGGCGCATACATCGCCAACGGACAGATCGGTTTCCCGCAAAAGGCGCCTGGCCCGGGCCATGCGCTGGCGCTGGATCAGCCGTGTGCAGCTTTCCCCCGTGGCGCGGCGTACCGTCTGGCTCAGATAGGCGGCGGACACATGATGGGCGGCGGCAAAGTCCTTCAGGCTGATGGTGGCGTAGTTCTGGCGGATTTCCTCCAGGGCGGCTACCACCAGCGCATTTCCCCCCGTTTCCGGCAGGGACAGCTGGCCTGTGTGCTCCAGCAGGTTCATCATCAAAAGCGTCATGGCGGTTTTCAGCATGCGCTGGCCTGCGGGACGCTCGTCCAGCATGGAAAAGAGAATGCTCTCCAGCAGGCTTTGAATGGCCTGCACCTGCGCTACGCGGAAGTGCAGATAGGGTACGGTGGATTCTCCGCGTTTGAGGGCGTCCATCAGAAAGCGCCCCAGGGCGTTGCTCGGCCCCACGGCAGCCAGCGCCTCGTCAAAGAAAGCGGGCTGCACGATGAAGTTGACCCCCACGTCCTCCTCGCCGCACAGGCGGATGGCATGGGTGGCCTGGCAGTTCATCATCAGCAGTTCCCCCGCCGAGAGCGTCAGGGGCCCGCGTCCTGGCAGTTCATGCACGGTCTGTCCCCGGAGCATGTAGAGAATTTCCACATAGTCGTGGCTGTGGGCCGGGAAAGCCGCAAAGCGGGTGTGCGGGCGGATGGTGATCATCCGGCTGGGCGGCAGCAGCTTCTGGCTGCTGAAGATAAAGGACGACCCCTGGGTATAGCCCTCCCTTTCCAGGGGAAGGCCCGCCTGAAGGCGCTTTTCCTCCTCCGTCAGTTCACTGAGGCGCCGGAGCAGCTGCTGATTCATGGCAGAGCCTCCTTTCCCGGCGGATCGTCCCGCGCATCGCCGCGATCAGTAGGGGCCCATAGGCCCGTTCAGGGTGATGGGGTAGACATTCTGCCCATCCCAGGAAAACCGCTGGGGCTCCAGATACAGCCCGTAGTGGGAGAGCAGCTCGGACACATCCTCCAGCAAAAGGAACAGCCGTCTGGCACAGTGCCCCTTCTGGGTAGCAAAGGGCAGGAAGGCTGTTTCCTCCAGCTCCTCCACCACAAACATGGGATGCCCCGCAAAGCCGAACATGCTCCCGCTCTGGGGCGGATGGCTGGCACGCATGGTCAGCGGCATGCGGCACATCCACCAGTCGGCGTATTCCACCATCCGCAGGTATTCCTCCCGCACCTCCCCCGGCAGGGGAAAGGCCAGCTGCTGCATGGGCTGGCGCAGGGCATTGAACACGGTGTAGGTCAGGGTATCATTTTCATAAAGCGTCACGGTAAAGCCGCCGTCCATGCTGTCATGTCCGCGGCTCATGGGACGGTGAACATACCAAAACAGCGCCGCACAGGGCGTTCCCTGGATCATGCGCGTCCCTCCCCTCGTTGACCTGTCAAACCTTCAGCTCCTGCACAAAGGCGCTCATCCCCGCGGCAATGGCGTCCAGGTTGCCCTGGTCGGCCTGCGTATCCCTCGCGGTGTGGATGGCCGGGGTATAGAAGCCCACGCCCTTCTTCCGCTTGCAGGCGCACACCGCCACCCCGCACTTGAAATTGGCCTGGTCGGAATTTACCATGCTGCCCGTCGCGTCATAGAAATGCACCTGCCGGCCTGTCTGTCCGGCCATGTGCCGCTGCATGGGGACAAATTCAAGGTGCTGCCGGGCCAGCTTTTTACTAATGATCAGGATGTGCTCCCCCACGCCCACGCAGTCGAGGTTCACCATCAGCCGGGTGTAGGCCACCTGCTGGTGCTCCTTAGCATAGGCAGCAGAGCCGGCCTTGCCCTTTTCCTCATTGTCAAAGAGGATGAACGCCGCCTTGCCCCGGTGCTCCGGCGGAATGCTTTCCATGATGTGCATCAGCGCCGCCGCGCCGGAGGTGTTGTCGTTCACGTTATGCCGGTTGGCCGGGCCCATGCGCAAAAGCATCAGCAGGCCGAAATACACCAGCAAAAACGCCAGCGTTCCCGCCTGACGGCTGCCTGTCAGCCCGCCCGCCAGAAACATGGCTCCAAAGCCCACCGCCAGCAGAATGGCCACGTTGGCCAGCTGGTAGAGGAAAAACAGGGGCAGGTTCCGCGGCAGCATCAGGTTGGGCAGAAAGAACACCGCCGGGGTATCATAGTGGGCGCAGAACAGCACCGCCGCGTGCTCCGGGTCCCCCGCAATGATATTCTGATGCTTCGCCCGGCCGTTTTCCTCCACCCGGGGTTCATAGCCCATCTCCCGCATGGCCTGCATGGCCCAGGCGCGGAAGGTTGCCTTCTCCTCACGGGAGCGGCGGATAGGAAACCGCTTCACCATTTCATCCAGAAACTGCATGGCTTCATTCTCCTTGCATGCCGCATACCAGCGCGGCCAGTCCTTTGGCAATGAGGGCAATGTTGGCCCCATCGGCCCAGGTATCGTGCCTGGTGTGGATTTTGTCGCAGTAATAGCCGATGTGCCGGCCCTTCCTACAGGCGCACACCGCCACCCCGCAGCGGAAATTGGCCTGGTCGGAGGGGTACATGCAGCCCTCCTTATGCTTCCACACCACTTCCTTGTTTCCCTCCGGCACAAGGGCCTTCGTCAGCGCGCCATAGAGCGCATGCTCCCGCGCCCTTTTCGGGGCAATTACCAGAATGCTGTCCCCCGCGCCCACGCAGTCCATGTTGATCAGCAGAGTTTCCTTCGCGGCGCGCTTGTGCTTTCCCGCAAAGTTCCCGGAGCCCAGCATGCCCTTTTCCTCGTTGTCGAAAAGCACAAAGGCCGCGCTTCCCCGCTCCTGCGGCGGCACCAGGGCCATGGCCTCCAGCACGGCGGCCACGCCGGAGGTGTTGTCGTTGGCGTTATGGGGATTGGCTGGGCCGAACATCATCAACGCCAGCGCCCCAAAGTATACCACCATGCAGATGATCGCCCTGACGGCCGGACTGCAGCCCAACAGTCTTGCCCCAGCCCCTGCCGCGGCGCTTAGCACCAGCAGTCCCAGCACCAGCCCCACCTGATACAGCAGATAGACGCCCACATTGCAGGGTGTGATGAAGTTGGGCACGGGCATGGTGGGCGGCGTATCATAGTGGGCAGTGAAAATCACCTTGGCCCCGTCCGGGTCTCCAATGACCACGTTGCTCCCCATGGCGCCGCGCTCCACCCGGGCGTCATAGCCCAGGCGCTGCGCTTCCTCCAGGGCAAAGCCACGGAATGCCTGCTTCTGGGTACGGGTTTTGCGAACGGGAAACCGTTCCTGAAGCTGATTGATGTAGATCATGAATCTTCCTCTTTCCGCGGGATATCCGTCACCTCAAGGGCGTCCCCCGCCACGCGGAAGCGCACCTCCAACCCGGCATATGCAAAGCCGTACACCCGCTCCGGGTCGTGCTGATAAGCCGGACGGGGATCCTGCCCCAATACGCCCAACAGTGCCTCCCGCCTGTCCTTCGGCACCCGGGAAAGCAGTTCCGGGGCAATGCTCACCTGAAGAGGCTCCCTCCATGCTTCCTTCGCAAAGCCTCCCAGCGCCTCCGGGTGACAGTCGGCATAGGGCAGATAAGGCTTGATATCGTACACCGGCGTGCCATCCATCATGTCCGCCCCGGACACCACCAGCACCCGGCCCATCCCCTCCACCCGGCGGATTTCCTCCAGGCGCACGCAGCTCAGACCAATGGGATTGGGCCGGAAGGGCGACCTGGTGGCGAACACCCCCACCCGCGTGTTGCCCCCCAACCGGGGCGGCCGTACCGTGGGCGACCATTCCTCCCGCTGCGCCTGGTGGAACTGCCAGATCAGCCACAGATGGGAGTACCCCTCCAGCCCCCGCAGCGCCTCGGGTACACGAAATTCCGGCTCAAACACCACCAGCGAGCGCAGGCCTTCCACCAGTCCACTTTGCCGGGGTAGGCCGAACTTCGTGGGAAAATCATTGTGAATCGTTGCAATCACGCGCATGGTTGTTCTCCTTGGCAGCCCACGGGCCGCCCCTTTATCCTACCACATTCGGCCGCGTCACGCCACTGTTTCAGGACAAAAAACTGCAAAAACCGTGTGCCGCCCCGTTCAATCCGCTTTGATCCGCGTCGCATTTCATGTCCGCCACGCATTTTATTTTTATATTTATCAAATTAGTATTGACAATTCTATTGAGATTGTGATATATTCTTTCTGCCGGCAAGCAGCCATTCCACAAGGAGGTATTCCAAATGAACGATTCCTTTCTGACCTGGTGCGACCAGCGCCTGGCCGCATGCGAGACCCGCCGCGCATCCCTGCTTGCGGACCAGCGTGGCGACGAAGCCCGCTTCGAGCAGGTGCGAAGCAATGTGTACGGCATTTTCCGTGCGGTATATTCAGCTTTGGGGTACAGCAAGGCCCTGATGCTCCGCCGTCTGGAGGAGATTTCCTCATCCTGGGTGGAAAGCCTGCGCCAGGCCGAAATCCACGGCGATGCGGACAAGGCGCACATTGAACGGGTGAAGCTGGACGCCTGCGCGGAAATCCGCCGCTTCGCCGACGCTATGGAGGAATGCCCGTATGACTGAAAATGAAGCCCTGGCCCTGTTCAAATGCCTGGCGGACAAATCCCGCCTGCAGATTCTGAAATCCCTTTCCCGGGAGGACATGTATGTGGAGCGTCTGGCCGAGCGCCTGGGGCTCACCGCGCCCACGGTGTCCTTCCACCTGAAAAAGCTCAGCGACGTGGGGGCCGTGCGCTCCTACAAGACGCAGTACTACACCATGTATGCCCTGCAGGAGGAAACCTTGCGGCCCAGCATGCTTTCCCTCATCCAGGCAGATTCCTCCGAGGCGGCGCTGCAGGCTCAGAGGGACGAGGCCTACCGGCAGAAGGTGCTTTCCTCCTTCCTGGTCTACGGGAAGCTGAAGTCCATCCCCACCCAGAAGAAAAAGGAGCGCATTGTGCTGGAGGAGCTGGTCAAGGCCTTCGAGTATGACCGGCTGTATGCCGAGCGGGAGGTGAACATTCTCCTGGCCGACTATCACGACGATTTCTGTACCCTGCGCCGGGACATGGTGGGCGAAGGGCTGCTCTGCCGCGACCAGCGGGGCTACTGGCGGCCCAAAGAAGTGCAGGAGGGAAAGGCGTGAGCAGGGATGAAAAAGAGCGGCAAGCCTACACAGGACTGCCGCTCTTTCTGTGCCGAAGGCGGGACTTGAACCCGCACGACATCGCTGCCAACGGATTTTGAATCCGCCGCGTCTGCCATTCCGCCACTCCGGCGCACAATGGGATTATAGCATAGCCCCAGCATAAATGCAAGCAGAACCTTTCCCTCTGTTTGACATTGCTCCGCCCCGCCGCTATAATAACTACAACAGGAGGTGACGTCCATGGGGAGGATCGACTGGGGTGAAAACCTGGAGCTGAAGATCGCCAAGCTGCCGGAAAGCCCCGGCTGCTACCTGATGAAGGACGCGGAGGGTACCATCATCTACGTCGGCAAGGCCGTCAACCTGAAAAACCGCGTCCGCTCCTACTTCCGCGATACCGGACACACCCCCAAGGTAGCGGCAATGATTTCCCATATCACCGATTTCGACGTGCTGCTGTGCGACACCAACCTGGAAGCTCTGTGCCTGGAATGCAACCTGATCAAGCATCACAAGCCCTACTACAACATTCTTCTCAAGGATGACAAGCACTACCCCTACCTGCGGGTGGATCTGCGGTAGGCGTATCCCCGACTGACCCAGGCCCGCCGCATGGAAAAGGAC
>CAMDVP010000116.1 GCA_945877525.1 uncultured Clostridia bacterium
TCCATTTTCCTCACACAGCGCATCGCTGATCTGCACCAGATCCTTGGCGGATCTTTTTACATCCCTGTATTTCTGCTGACCGTCCAGGCTTGTAGCGCAGAGTATGATGTGGTTGTGGATGTGCTGTTTGTCAATGTGTGTGGCTACCACGAAAGCATGCTGCTTGTCCGTTAATCGTTCGGCCAATTTCTTTCCGATCTCATTTGCTTTTTCCGGAGTGATTTCTCCAGGCTTGAAAGCCTGCCGCACATGATAGGCGAGCACCTCGTCCCCGCGTTTTCTGCCGGTGATGTTCAGGTATTCCTGACGATACAGCATGAACTCATCTGCTGCAGTTTCGGGGGAACAGGCGTGGGACGAAATCAGAAGCCCACCGTCCGTCTTTTCCGGGTTCATGATGTAATCCAGCCTCTCTTTGATGCTCTGATGTGTTGTTTTGCCTTTTGCAACGTGGATCGAAATGATATTGGTGGTTGCCATGACATCACCCCTTCAAAAGAGTGCGGCGGATGTGACCACACAATCCGCCGCTGTGCTGCTATGGTTTTTTCTCTGACTGCAATCCATGGCCGTGCCCAAGTCTTTGCAGAATCTGGCTCAGAAGCTCTTTCAGCTTTCTCTGCTCATCGACGATTTCGTCCATTTCGGTTTCATAGATCGAGCCATGCTCGTTCAGCCTTCGGGCGATCTGGTTGATGTTGCCGCTCATCTTTCCCATCAGGCGAGCGGCCTCATGCATCTCCTGCAGATCCAGCTTCAGCAGGTACCCGTTCAGCATCATCGTCCGGAGGTAAGTGGATCGGTTCCGGACGCCGAAGGCTTTCATTTTCTGCCGGATGGCGGCATCCTCATCGGGCGACACTTTGAAGCTGTAGTGAATGTTTCGTTTTGCTTTTTCCATGATCAGTTCCTTTGCTTACAGGGTGTTGATAATCTGATCCCTTACGATTTCTTCCGCTCTGCTGCGGATGCTGTTCATCCTGCGGACCCATTCCATCTGGTCATTTGCCTTCAGTTTTTCTGTGATGCCTTCCTGCATCGCCATCCGCCGGGTCAACTGCTCCAGCATGGCTTGAGCACGTTCTTCGGCATCTGCCAGATGCCTGTCCAGAGTACCGTTCAGGATCATCCGATCATACAGGCCAGGATGTTCTGTTTCCATATAGGCTCTGTGCATCCGTCCCCATCTGCCGATAGGACGTTGTTCCCTGTCACCCAGAGTGAGGTTGGGGTAAAGCATGCCGTCGCTTCCTTGGGTATAGGTGCCGCCGAGTTGTTCAAAGATGCTGGTCATGGTCATTCTCCTTTCATGTCGTTCAGCATTTTTGCAATCAGCGTGATGTCGTTCACCAGTTCATCGCTGGGCTGGGTTCCGGCGCTGATGCGTCTCAGCTCTGTCCATACATCATCCAGTGCGGTTTTCAGCGCTTTGAAGATCCGCGGATTCGGAGTGACGGTGATGTCGTTGTCCATGCATTTCCGATAGCAGTACTCCTGCTTCGGGAGCCCGGACAGAGCCACCGCTCTGTTCAGCCGCTCGTTCTCCTCCGGGGAGACCCGGAAGCCGACGGTGATGTTCCGCCAGCGGTTGTGATCGTCACAGTTCTTAGCCGACATTCAGATTCACCATCCTTTCATCGTCCAGTTTGTTGGCCATCTCAGCCTGCTTCGAGGGGAAGAGGTGGGCGTAACGGTAAGTGATATCGATGCTCTCATGTCCCACACGATCCGCGATGGCTACCGCACTGAAGCCCATGTCGATCAGCAGCGATACATGACTGTGACGAATATCATGCACGCGAATCCGTTTGACTCCGGACGCACGGCAGCCCCGATCCATTTCGTGATAGAGGTAGCTTTTTGTAACCGGGAAGATACGATCCTTCTTCTTCACTCCATAGAGGGACTTCATGTATTCCTGCATTTCCTCACAGAGGAATTTGGGCATCCTGATCGACCGAACGCTCTTCTTCGTCTTCGGTGTAGTGATCACGTCCTCTCCGTGGAGCCGCTGGTAGGACTTGCTGATGGTCACAGTACCCGCTTTGAAGTCGAAGTCCCCGGGTGTCAGCGCCAGCAGCTCGCCCTCGCGAATGCCGCACCAGTAAAGCATCTCGAAGGCATAGTAGGACATCGGTTTATCCATGACGGCCTCTGCGAACCGCTGGTATTCCTCCTTCGTCCAGAACTGCATTTCCTCCGCTTCCTTGCTTCCGATGTATCCCACCTTGGACGCTGGATTGTTCTTCAGCCCATAGTGCCGGACCGCATGATTCAGGATCGCCACCAGTTGGTTATGGATACTCTTGAGATAGGTCGGTGAGTAGGGCTGCTTCTTTTCATCCCGGTAGGCCAGCAGGTCATTCTGCCAGGCGATGATGTCCCGGGTTTCGATTTCGCTGAGCATCTTTTTCCCAAAGGCGGGAAGGAGCTTCGTCCGGATCATGTGTTCCTTACTCAGCCAGGTGTTTTCCTTCAGCCGGGGACGCATGTCATGCTCATACAGCTCCAGGAAGGCTTCAAAGGTCATGTCCGGATCTCCATCGGTCTGCAGCTGGAAGTTGCGCTCCCACTCCTGTGCTTCCCGCCTGGTGGCAAAGCCCCGTTTGCATTTCTGCCGCTTCACACCCTTCCAGTCGTGGTACCGGACCATTACATACCAAGTACCGTTTTTCTCATCCTTGTGCGTTGACACGCGATTCACACTCCTTCTGATCCGATGTACCGTACAGTCGCTCCCTAAAATACTGCCGGTTCACCCGCCTGGCGATGGTCATATATCCCTTCTCGCGGAGCTCAGCATTCAGTTGCCTGATCAGCCTGTAGGCATAGGATCTGGACACTTCGAGCTCCCGAGCTACTTCTTCTGCTCTCATAAATTGGTTCTTCATGGGTTCCTCCTTTTATAAATTAAGCAACCATGTTTAGCTTCGATGTCATTATATTAAACATTATCGCTTGTGTCAATAGGCTTTCGAGAAATATTCCAAACTTTTTTGTTAAATTTCCGTCTTGACGATCTTAAACGGATTTGCTATGATAAATTATCCTTTTCAAGAGGTGATTTGATGGCGACTGGCGAACGTATCCGTTTCTTCCGCACTTTACGGGGGATGACGCAAAAGTATTTGGGCCTTCTGCTGGGTTTTCCGGAGAGCTCGGCCGATGTGAGACTTGCTCAGTATGAATCCGAGGATCGCACCCCCAAGGCAGAACTGACCGGGCAGATGGCGGAAGCGCTGGACGTTTCTCCCAAGGCCATCGCCGTGCCGGACATCGATACCATGGACGGTTTGATGCACACGCTTTTTGCCTTGGAAGACCGAAAGCTTCTTCGCATCACCAACGCGGATGGTTTGATCTGTCTGCGTGCTGAGATTTTTGATGGTGGTATCCATGCAGCTGATCTGGAGCAACGTCTCCGTGCCTGGCAGGAGCAATCCGCCAGACTGTCTGCCGGTGAGATCACCAAAGAGGCGTATGACCGCTGGCGGTATCACTATCCCGATTTCGACGACACGCGAATCCATGCCGCAGTCCCGCCGGAAGCGCCCGCCAAGCGCAAACGCGGCCGGAAGCCAAAGCCGAAAGCCTGAAAGAATGGACATAAAGAAAGCCCTCCGCTTGTGGAAGATTTCCTCCACAGCGAAGGGCTTTTGAACAGGCTATTTTCACAGAGAGTGATAACCGGGAGACGTTTTTCTCGCCTTCACCCCAAAGCCATCAGCGCAGTTTTCTGTAAAGACGGATTTGAAGATGGTTATCATTTTGTTATCAGAGGCTGTTTGGACTGGGCCAAAACGCTTGTGCCGCAAGGCTTTTCGCCTTTACAGCGGTCATTCCCACTCAATTGTCGCCACCGGCTTGGGACTCAGGTCATACAGCACGCGACACACGCCGGGCACTTCGGCCAGGATGCGGTCGGTGATGGTGTGCAGCACCGGCCAGGGCAGTTCGGGAACGGTGGCGGTCATGGCGTCCACGGTGTTCACCGCACGGATGATGACGGGCCAATCATCCAGGCGCTTGCCGTCCCGCACGCCGGTGGAACGGAAGTCTGGGATCACCGTGAAGAATTGCCAGACCTGCCGGGTCAGGCCGGCGCGGTCGAATTCCTCACGCAGGATGGCGTCGGCCTCGCGCAGGGCATGGAGCCGGTCGCGGGTGATGGCGCCCAGGCAGCGCACACCAAGGCCCGGGCCGGGGAAGGGCTGACGGTACACCATGCTTTCGGGCAGGCCCAGGGCCACGCCCACCATGCGCACTTCGTCCTTGAAGAGCAGCTTCACGGGCTCCACCAGCTCAAAGTTCATGTCCTCCGGCAGGCCGCCCACGTTGTGGTGCGCCTTGACGCCCTTGCTTTCGATGATGTCGGGATAAATCGTGCCCTGGGCCAGGAAGGCGATGCCGTCCAGCTTGTGGGCTTCCTCAGCGAATACCTGAATGAACTCGCCGCCGATAATCTTGCGCTTGGTTTCCGGATCGCTGACGCCCTGCAGCTTGTTCAGGAAGCGGTCGGTAGCGTCGACGTAAATCAGGTTCGCGTCCAGCTGGTGACGGAACACATCAATGACCTGCTCGCTTTCGCCCTTGCGCATCAGGCCGTGATTTACATGCACGCACACCAGCTGCCTGCCGATGGCGCGGATGAGCAGTGCGGCCACCACCGATGAGTCCACGCCGCCGGACAGGGCCAGCAGCACCTTCTTGTCGCCCACCTGGGCACGGACGGCGGCCACCTGTTCGTCAATGAACTGCCTGGCCAGCTCGGGGGTGTTGATGCGCGCCATGGTTTCCGGGCGCTTGTTGTTCTCCATGGGATGTTCCTCCTGTCTCGTCATTGAGCGCTTTGGTAGGGGAAAGGAATCCTTGGAGTTTCATTATACCGCCCCGGGCCGCATCTGTAAAGGGGCGGCGCTCACAGCATGGCGCGCAGGCTGGTTGCAACCAGCGCCAGACCCGATGCAATCAGCGCCAGGGTCACAGCGCGCCTCGCGGCCTGCTCGTTCAGACGGGCGCTGCACCTCATGCCCGCCCATAGCCCCAGCAGCATGACGGGCAGCAGCACCACGGCCCTTTGCCATGCCTCCGCGGTAAACACGCCCGTAATCATGTACAGCACAATGCGGAAGGTGTTTTCCACAGCGAACACCATGCACAGGTTGGCCTTGAAGGCATGGCTGTCCTCCGTAACCCGGCTGAGATACGCCCCCAGCAGCGCGCCCACCCCGTACAGCCCGCACAGCACCCCCGATACAAGGCCGATCAGCACCGTTTTCCATGGAGCGGCTTGCTCCGTGCGCGGGCCGCTGCCCCGCAGCAGCATATCCAGCCCTACCAGCACGATGACCAGGCCAAATGCCAGCTTCACTCCGCCGGCCCCGGCGTTTTTCAGAAGAAAGGCCCCGGGGACACATCCCAGCAGCACCAGCCCCATCAGCGGCAGACACATGCGCCAGCGGATGGCACGGCGCTCCCGCCAGGCCAGAAGCAGGTTGCCCGGATAGCCGAGAAGCAACTCCACCGGCGAAATCGCCGCGCTTCTCTGCCCAAAGCTGAGGATGGTAGTGAACACCAGCGTGTTGGCAAAGCCGCACAGCCCCTTCACAAAATACGCCGCCAGCGCGGCAATGCCCCACCAGACCATGCTTGTCACATCCCTTCGCCCCATGATATCATGCCGCCGCACCGGGAACAAGCCCCGTGCCGTTTCATTTTGGCGCTTTGTGTGGTATACTGTCAATAGAGCAAAGATACAGGAGGAAACGCCATGCGAATGATCTCGTGGAATGTCAACGGCCTGCGCGCCGTGCTGGGAAAGGGCTTCATGGACGCCTTTGCCGCCCTGGACGCGGATGTGTTCTGCCTGCAGGAAACCAAGCTGCAGCCCGGACAGCTGGAGCTTCCGCTGCCCGGCTATCATCAGTACTGGAATTACGCCGAGCGCAAGGGCTACTCCGGCACGGCTGTCTTTACCAGGCGGGAGCCCCTCTCCGTGCGCTATGGCATTGGGGTGGAGGAGCACGATCATGAGGGCCGCGTCATTACCCTGGACATGGGGGATTTCTATCTGGTCACCGTATACACCCCCAACGCCCAGCGGGAGCTGACCCGCCTGGACTACCGCATGGCCTGGGAGGATGCGTTCCTTCATTATTTGAAGGAGCTGGAAAGGGACAAGCCCATCGTGTTCTGCGGCGACCTGAATGTAGCGCATTGTGAAATAGACCTCAAAAACCCCGCCAGTAACGTGAACAACGCGGGCTTTACCCCGCAGGAGAGGGGAAAGCTGACCGCCCTGCTAAGCAGCGGCTTTGTGGACACCTTCCGCCATTTCCATCCGGAGGAAACCGGCGCGTATACCTGGTGGAGCTACATGTTCCACGCCAGGGAGCGGAACACGGGCTGGCGCATTGACTATTTCATTGTATCGGAAGCGCTCACGCCACGGCTGGAGGGCGCCTGCATCCACCCGGAAATTTTCGGTTCGGATCACTGCCCGGTAGAACTGACGCTCAGGGCTTGACGAACGGCGCGGCTTGCCGTACACTATTTGGTAGATGGCGCCGCCTCTGCGCGGCTTCTGAATGAGAAAGGATGCGATTTTCATGAAAATTCTTCCCGTGACCGATGCTTCCTTCGCGCCCTACGGCCGTGTGGTGGAGGGCTACGACGTGGCTCCCCTCCTGGCAGCCCTGGAAAAAACGCCCCTGACCGACAGCGTGGTGTATGTACCCCGGGAGGAGCTGCTCCACCAGGCGGAGGGTGCGGACAAGGTGGGCGAGGCGCTCTTTGGCGGCATGCCCTTTCAGCTGGGCTGGTGCAACGGCCGCAATACCCGCCTGAACTGTCTGGAATTCCACCGCGACAGCGAATTCAACCTGGGCACGGAGGACTTCATCCTGCTGATTGCCAAGCAGGGCGAAATCGTGAACGGCGTGCTGGACACCGCCTGCGTAAAGGCCTTCCGCGTACCTGCCGGCGTGCTGGTGGAGTGCTATGCCACCACGCTGCATTACGCTCCCTGCCACACCGACGCACAGAAGGGCTTCCGGGTGATGGTGGCCCTGCCCGCGGGCACCAACACCGATTACCGCCCCGAGGGCGGCGCGAACACCATGGATCGCATGCTGTGGGCGCGCAACAAGTGGCTGCTGGCCCATGCGGAGAGCAGCGAAGCCGCCCAGGGCGCCGTGGTGGCCCTCCAGGGAGAGAACATCGATATCGCCCCTGACCTGGCGTAAGCCTTTATGCAGTGGCCGCCGCTTTTCCTCCGGCCGGGTAAAAGCTGTTTTTTGTCTAATCCGCACAATTTCCATGCAATCTATGGAAATTATCCATAAAAACAAAAATATTTGCTTGACAGAATATACTTAATTCACTATAATTAAAACTAAATTTTGAGCAGCTGGTTACAGCAGCTTCAGATCAATTTCGTTAAGGAGGACGTCCATCATGAAGAAAACCCTGGTTTCTCTTTTCCTGGTGCTGACCATGCTGGCCACGCTGCTGGCAGTGCCCGCCATGGCCGAATCCAAGCCCGAGGGCTGGAACAACGTGAACGCTGAGGGCTATGTTTTCCCCGATTACTCCGGCGAAACCATGAGCATCATGTGGTGGGGCTCTGACACCCGTGCGGGCATCACCATCAAGGTCATCGAGATGTACGAGCAGCTCACCGGCCTGAAGATCGAGTATGAATACTACGACGGCGGCAGCTACTGGACGCAGTTCCAGGCCAAGATGGCCGCCGGCACCCTGCCGGACGTGTTCCAGATGGGCAACAACTGGGCCACCTACTATGACACCATCACGCCCCTGAATCCCTACATCGAGGATGGCACCATCGACACCACCGCCATCTCCGACACCATGATCGCCACCACCGTGAACAACGCCAACGGCGACGTGACCGGCATGTCCAACGGCACCAACGCCCGCTGCTTCGCCTATAACCCCGCCATCTTTGACGATTGCGGCGTTGCCTATCCCACCGACAACTGGACCTGGGACGACTTTGCCGCCGCGGCCCGCGCCATCACCGCCAAGACCGGCAACCCCGCCATCACCACCCTGGAGTACAACTCCCTGGCCTACAGCGTTGTCACCCAGTGGAAGGAAGGCTACAACTTCTACGCCATGGACGGCAGCGACTTCGCCTTTGAGGGCGACACCGCTCCCCTGGCCTTCATCTTCGACCTGCTGACCACCCTGATGAACGAGGGCTGCATCGGCGACTACGGCATCCAGAACGAGATCGGCACCAACGTCGAGGCTGACTGGATCGCCTATGGCGACGCTGCCATGATGATGCTCTCCTCCAACCAGTTCCAGGCCCTGAGCAATGTGGCCTCTGAGAACGGTATCACCCTGAAGCTGTGCACCATCCCCCGTGTGCATGCTGACGGCCAGAGCGGCATGGTCGTCCGTTCCTCTCAGCAGATGAGCATCTACTCCGGTTCCCAGAAGAAGGAAATTGCCGCCAACTTCCTGAACTTCTTCGTCAACAGCGTCGAGGCCAACAAGATCCTGAACTGCGAGCGCGGCGTGTCCATCAACAGCGACGTGCTGGCCGCTCTGAAGGCTGATCCCGAGCTGTCCACCAATGTGACCGCCGAGATCTACACCCTGATCGACCTGGTCGGCTCCTTCCCGGATGCTGCCAACTCCAGCCCCGCCGAGCCCACCGCCAACGAGGAAATCTCCAACGTGCTCAAGAGCACCTACTTCCAGGGCATGGCTCAGGGCAACTTCGCCAGCGCTCAGGAAGCGGCTGACCAGTTCTGGGCCGAGGCTCAGGAAATCTGGAACCGCTACGAGACCGCCAAGTAATCTTCTTCGATGAACCATGCGCCCTGAAGGTGTTCTTTCAGGGCGCATTTTCTTGAACGGAGCTCCCGGCGGAAAGGAGTGCTTTGCCCTTATGCAATCGGTCAGAAAGAAAAAGATCACGCTGTCCTCGTTCATGAATAACGACAACACTGTCGGCTATATCTTCGCAGCGCCCTTCCTCATCGGATTCTTCTGCCTGACGATGATTCCCATGGGCTTGTCGCTGTTCTATTCCTTCTGCAATTACAAGATCGGCGCGG
>CAMDVP010000117.1 GCA_945877525.1 uncultured Clostridia bacterium
CAGGGTATCGGCCCGCAGGTCGTCCGCCAGGGGCACGATGCCGCCCGCGGGGGCCAGCACCGGGTATTCCGAAAGGGGCCGCCACAGCCGCAGCATCCGTCCGCCGGAATACATCTGCCCACCGAAGAAGTCAAACCACAGTCCCTCCGGCAGCCATGCGGTCACGCTGGCCAGGCGCAGGGTGGGATCCATGGGCGAGGTGATGGGGCAAACCATCAGCGTGGGGCCGAAGAGATACTGGTTTTTCACCTCGTAGGCCTCGCGGCGGTCGGGCCAGCGGTGATACATGGGGCGTACCGGAGCCTCGCACAGGCGGCTGGCCCGCTCGGCAGCGGTGTACAGGTAGGGAATCAGCCGGTGACGCAGGCGAAGCAGCTCGGTCATCTGCCGCTCGGTTTCCGGCTCAAAAGACCAGGGCTCCTTACTGCAGAAATCGTTCTTGGTGGAGTGCAGGCGCAGGATGGGGGAAAACACGCCGAACTGCAGCCACCGCAGGGAAAGCTCGTCGCTGCGGAAACCCTGCATGTGGCCGCCGATGTCGTGGCTCCACCAGGGATAGCCGATATTGGCCGCCATGGTGGTGAACCGGGGTTGGAAATCCAGCGATTCCCAACTGATCACAGTGTCTCCGGAGAAGCCCACGGGGCAGCGGTGGCTGCCCGGCCCGGCATAGCGGGAAAGAATCAGCCCCCGCGTGCCGCCGCGGCAGCTGTCGCGGTAATGGCGCTCGTTGAGCACCCACAGGGGGTCAAGCCCCTCCACCGCGCTGGTGGTGCCCTGCTGCCAGTCAATCCACCAGAAGTCTACGCCCTCCTGCTCCATGGGGTGGTGCAGGCACTCAAAATACGCCTTGAGGAATTCCTCGCTGCCCGG
This sequence comes from uncultured Clostridia bacterium, assembly GCA_945877525.1. Lineage (GTDB taxonomy): Bacteria > Bacillota > Clostridia > Christensenellales > Aristaeellaceae > UBA11524. The sequence goes on from CAMDVP010000117.1 coordinate 874, forward strand.
GTCAAAGTCGATGGCCAGCTTTTCCTCCGGGTCGCGGCCCAGGGCGCGGCACATGGCGGGATAGGCCTCCTCGTGGGGCTGTACGCCGTCGGCGGGGTGCAGGTTCAGTGTCACCCGCATGCCCCGGCGGTGCAGTTCCGCAAGCAGGGCGGGCGGATCGGGGAACAGCTCCCGGTTCCAGGTATAGCCCGTCCAGCCGGTGCCGTAGGGCACATCGGTCAGGTGCCAGTCCATGTCGATCACCGCCACGGCCAGGGGGATGCCCGCGTCACGGAAGCGATCCATCAGCTGCATATAGCTTTCCTGGGTGTATTCATGGTAGCGGCTCCACCAGTTGCCCAGAGCATAGCGGGGCGGCATGGGCACCGCGCCGGACAGGCGGTGGAAGTCCCGCAAACAGCCCGTATAGTCCAGCCCGTAGCCGAAGAAATACAGGTCGATCTCCTTGTTTTTCCTGGGCAGGAAGTGTCCGTCCTCCGTCAGCAGCATGGACTGGCTGTCGTCCAGCACGGAATAGCCCTGCCAGGAAACAAGCCCGTCCTCCACGGGGATTTCCCCGTCGGCCTCGTCCAGGGTGCGGGCGGTGCCGCCCAGGGTGCGCAGCTTCTGCCCATAGCGCCACACGCCGCCGAAGGCCTTGCCCGCGCCCTTGAGAGAAATGCACAGCCCGCTGCCGCTGAAGGGCCCTTCGTTGTAGACCAGGTGCAGGTGCTCGGTGTCGATTTCCAGGCCGCGGGAGGTGTGGCGCGTGATGAGCTCCACGGGTTCAAAGTCCCGGCAGCGCGCGCAGGTGGTCAGCCCGTCCTCAAACAGGCCGTCGGGCTGGTATTCCAGGCGAACCATCCGGGAGGTGAGAAAGGTCAGGCGGTAAGTGTTTCCCCTGAGAATCGTGGTCATAGAAACCGACTCCTTTTGATGGTATTTCGTGGCATAAAGACGGCGGGAGCAAATGGTGTAACTCATCTGCCCCCGCCGGGTTCAGGCCCTGTCAGGCACGGAGCATAGCTGCTTCGCCAGGGCAGGGATTACTTCTGGGCCTCCAGGTAGCGGGCATAGGCGCCCTCGTAGATGGCGTTCATCTGCTCCAGACCCATCTGGTTCAGCTGCTGCACGTAGGCGTCCCAGCCCTCGTCGATGCCGCCCTCGGTGACCCACTTGGCACGGGTGGTGTCCACGTAGGTGTCGATGTCGGCCTGCAGGAAGGACAACTCGTTGTACTCGTCAGCAGTATACTTCAGTTCGGGGAAGCAGGGGCGCACATACTGGGCGGTCTTTTCGTCCATGGCAACCTTCAGGCCGTCGCCCTCGGTGGGGTCAAGGATGATCAGCTTGTCAAACTCAATGGAGGAATACTTGGGGCCAAAGTCGCGCAGGGAGCGGTCCCAGTACCAGGCGTCGGCGCTGGTGCCCTCGGGCGGATTGTTCAGGGTGTAGGTGCCGTCGGCGTTGGCGGTGGTCACTTCGCCCAGGCCGCCCCAGAAGTTCTGGATGCTGGCTTCGCCGGTATAGAACTGGTCGGCCCAGCGCAGCACCACCTCGGGATACTTGCAGGCGGTGGTGATGGACAGCTGGTTGGACTTGACGGAGTACAGGCCGTTCACGTCGCCCTGCTGGTAGCGCTGGCCGTCGGGGCCGGCAATGGGCTCGATGACGGCATACTCGCTCTTCCAGCGGCGGAAGATGGCGTCATAGCTCCAGGCATAGCCGAAGCCCACGCGGGACACGTTGGGGTCGTCGCACTTGGCGTCGCGGATCACCTGATCCTGGGTGAAGATTTCCTGGTCGATCAGACCCATGGCATACAGCTCGTGGGCCCACTTCAGTCCGGCCTTGTACTCCTCGCTGGTGTAGGCATAGCGCACGGAGCCATCCTCATTCACCAGGTAGCGGGTGCCGTACACATCGGTCATACCGAAGGGGGACAGGAAGTCCATGCCCAGGCCGATGCCGGTGAAGGGAATCTCGTCGTTGGGGTCTCCGTTGCCGTTGGCGTCCTGCTCCTTGAAAGCCTTCAGCACAGCCACCAGCTCGTCCACAGTGGTGGGTACCTCAAGGTTCAGGTTTTCCAGCCACTTCATGTTGATAACGGGCACGTTGCAGGCCACGGGGCGCTTGGGCATGCGGGAGGGCAGGGAGTAGATATGCCCGTCGGCGGAGGTGGAAATGGCCTTCAGCTCGGGCATTTCCTCAAAGGCCTTGGTCAGGTTGGGCATATACTGCGCAATCAGGTCTTCCAGGGGGAGGAAATACTCCACGTTGTTGATTATATCAGATTCATTGAAGGTTTGGAAGCCCAGAACCACATCGGGCAGCACACTTTCGCCGCCGGCCAGCAGGATAGGCTTCTGGTCGGACCAGTCGTTGGAGGACACGATCTGCCAGTCCACCTTCACATTGGCTTCCTTTTCCAGATTGACCAGGAAGGGATTGGTGGTGAAGGAATCGCCCATGTCGCCCCAGCGCATGGTCAGCACGCTGAAGGAAACGGGCTCGTCCACAATCGGCATGCCCTCGGCGTGGAAGGTGGCGGGAATTTCCGCCATCGCCGACGCGCAGGTGAGCAGCATGGTCAGTGCAAGCAATAGGGACAGCATTTTCTTCATGGTTCTACCTCCTTTTATTCTGGAACGGCTCCCCGGCCGTTCAGTGACGATGGAATGACTTACCCCTTCACCGCGCCAATCATCACGCCCTGGTCGAAATACTTCTGGATGAAGGGATACACGCACATGATGGGCACCGTGGCGATGATAATCATGGCATAGCGCACCAGGTTGGCCCGGCGCATGGCGATCATGGCGGCCTCGCCCGTGCCCAGGGCGGCGAAGTTCTGGTTGGTGATGAGGATATTGCGCATGATCAGCTGCAGGGGATACAGGTTTTCGTCCCTAATGTAAATCAGCGCGTTGAAGTAGGAATTCCACTGCCCCACTGCCGTCCACAGGGCAATGACGGAGATCACCGCCTTGGACAACGGCAGCGCCATGGTGAAGAAGAAGCGCAGGTTGCCGCAGCCGTCGATCTGCGCGGCGTCCCACAGATCCGGGGGCAGGCTGGTCTCGAAAAAGGTGCGGGCAACGATGATGTTGTACGCGCTCACCGAGAAGGGCAGCACCAGCACCCAGAAGGTGTTGTACAGCCCGGCCTGCTGCACGGTGAGGAAAATGGGAATCAGGCCGCCGGAGAAAAACATGGTGAACACATACAGACCCATCAGGCCCTTGCGGCCCCACAGATCCTTGCGGGAGAGGGCGTAGGCGGCGGGGATGTTCACCGCCAGGCCGATGAGGGTGCCCGCCACCGTATAGGCGATGGTGTTGCGATAGCCCAGCCAGACCTTGGGCTGCTTGAGAAGCTCGTCATAGCCGTCCAGGGTGAAGCCCACCGGCCAGACCCACACATGACCGCCCGCCACGGCGGAGGGGTCGGAAAAGGAAGCGATGACAATAAACCACAATGGATACAGGATAATCAGCAGAAGCACCGCGCAGATGCTGTACAGAATGGCGTCGAACACCACGTCCCGCCCCTGGCGGCGAACCCTGTGACCGGTATGCGTCATGGTCGTATTCCTCCTTACCACAGGCTGGTGTCGCCCAGCTTCCTTGTCACGCCGTTCACCAGCACCAGCAGTACGAAGTTGATCACGTTGTTGAACAGGTTCACGGCGGTGGACACGGCATACTGGTTGTTCTTCAGGCCCATCTTGTACACATAGGTGGCGATGACCTCGCTGGTCTGCATGTTCAGGTCGTTCTGCATCAGGAACACCTTTTCAAAGCCCACGTTCATCAGGTTGCCCGCGCGGAGAATCAGCATGATGCAGGCGGTGGGGAGGATCAGCGGCAGGTCGATGTAGCACAGCTTCTGCCAACGGGAGGCGCCGTCCACGGTAGCGGCCTCGTACAGCGTGGGGTCGATGGAGGACAGCGCCGCCAGGAAGATGATGGAGTCCCACCCCGCGTGCTGCCAGATGTCCGACCACACATACAGGCTGGGGAAGGCCGAGGCCATGCCCATCAGGTTGGGGGCTTCCTTGCCAAACATGCGGTAGATGGTGCCGATCAGCCCCGTGGAGGGCGACAGCCAGATGAGCAAAAGCCCTACCATGACCACCGTGGAAATGAAGTGCGGCAGGTACAGGATGGTCTGGAACCCCTTGCGGAAGCGCTTGGCGGTAATCTGGTTAATCATCAGCGCCAGCATGATCGGGATGGGGAAGCCCGCCAGCATGCTGTACAGGCTCAGCCACAGGGTGTTGCGGATGGTGGTTTTGCACTGGAAGGAGTTGAAAAACCGCATGAAGTTCTTAAGCAGCGGATCTGACCAGGGGCTGCCCATGATGCCCAGGGAATTCTTGTAATCCTTGAAGGCGATGATGATGCCGTACATGGGCTTGTAGGCAAACATCACGAGCAGCACAAGCGAGGGAAGCAAAAGCAGGTACAGGCCCCAGTTGCGCGTGATGCGCCGCACAGAACGGTAGCGGGTGGACTGCATGGGATCGCCCCTTTGCCGGTTTATTAGGTTTAGCGCTTAACTTAAGTATACTATAACACAGCACTTTTAGCGTGTCAAGTGGGATTTGAAAACTTTTTTGCTTCGGTGATTATTTCTCTCTTTTATTTTTATTCATTGTCTATTTCTATCAATCCATTCTATGCGGATATATTCTGTATCATGCAAATTCTTCGGATAAATACGACTCTCTCTTTAGAAAGAAAGTTTAGCGCTTGACCTATTTTCCCATTGCCATTTCCTGTCCATTATGGTATAGTAGAAAAAGAAAGCCCGCCGGCGCATGACCGCCCCGTCGGGAAGCGAGGATTCGTCATGACGACGCTCAAGGAAATCGCCCAGGCCGCCGGGGTCAGCATGACCACTGTGTCCAATGTCATTAACGGCAAGCTCAATCGGGTTTCCGCGGACACCGTGGAGCGCATTCAGGCGCTCATCAGCCAGTCCGGCTATGTGCCCAACCAGGCCGCCCGCTCCCTGGCCCAGCGGGAAAGCCGTGTGGTGGCCATTATTGTCCAGGCCAGCGAAAACGAGAATATCTTTCGCAACCCCTATGCCGCGGAATATGTGGGGGCGCTAACGGTAGAGCTGCACCGCAGCGGCTATTATCCTCTGATCCGTTTTTCCGACGACTACCGCGACGTGGAGGCGGATCTGCGGGGCTGGAACGTGGCCGGGGCCATCTTCAGCGGCACCTTCAGCCGCCATCTTCAGAATATCCACTCCCTGAAAACCGTGCCCACCGTGCTGACTGACTGCTACTTCCGCCTGCCTGGGGTAAACCATGTGGGCGTGGACGACGATGCTGCCGGGCAGATGGCAGGGGATTACCTGGCCCGGATGGGTCACCGCCGGGTGGCCCTCATGACCAACAACCTGCAGGACAGCGAGGTGGACCAGCACCGCCTGGCAGGCTTCCGCACGGGGCTTGCCGCCCATGGCATCACCCTTTCGGAGCGCTGTGTTTTTCCCCAGCCCATCGCAGCGGAAACCATCGGCCAGCTGACCTCGCTGCTCCGCAGCCCCGACGGCCCCACCGCCATTTTCTGCACAGCGGACAGAATCGCCGCCCAGCTGATGCAGCTGCTCAGCGCGGAGGGCTTCCGCGTGCCGGAGGATGTGTCCGTGCTGGGCTTTGACAACCTGCCCATGGCTGAAATCACTCACCCGCCCCTCACCACCCTGGCCCAGGACATCGACCAGAAGGCTCATCTGGTGGTAGACATGCTTCTGCGCCATATCCGCCAGGAAACCCTTGCCCCGGAGCGCACGCTGCTGGGGGTATGGCTGGTGGAACGCCAAAGCGTCCGCCGCGTGGGGCCGCCGGCAGCGCTTGCTCCCGATACAAGCGCATAATACTGTTCTCGCATAAAACGATTTCCTTGCCCCAGGCAGAGGTTTCGCGCCTGCGGGCGCGACCAAAGGGCTTTCCGATCGCCCTTTGGAAACCTTCGGGGCCGTCCTTTTGCTGCTATACTTTTAATGCAACACAGTATAATCATTCGCACAACCCCGGTGGACAATCCGTCCCCGGGGTTGTATAATAGAGATGCTTATTTCAAGGAGGACGTTTTGTTGATGAAGCACTACGCGCTGATTGGCGAAAAGCTGGGGCATAGCCTGTCCGTGCCCATTCACGAGGCCATTTTCCGCCGCCTGGGCATCGCCGCCAACTACCGGCTGATTGAAATTCCCCGTGACCGCCTAGCCTACGAGGTGGCGGATCTGCTGGCCACGCTGGACGGCTTCAACGTCACCATCCCCTACAAGCGGGATGTGATTCCCCTCCTCGACGAAACCGACCCTGCCGCCCAGGCCATCGGCGCGGTGAACACCGTGGTCACCGGCTCCGTTTCTGTGGGCTACAACACCGACGTGGCGGGCTTCATGGCCATGCTCCGCCGCTACGGCATCGACCCGGCGGACAGGCCCTGCTATGTGCTGGGCAGCGGCGGCACCTCCCACACGGCGGTGGCTTCCCTTCACCGCATGGGCGCAAAAAGCGTGACCGTGGTGTCCCGCCATCCGGGGGAGGAGGAAATCAGCTACGACCGGCTGGAGAAGGAATTTTCCGGCGTGCTGGTAAACACCACCCCCGCGGGTATGCTCTATCAGCAGGACACCTGTCCCATCCGCCAGGAGGCGCTGCCCGCGCTGCTCGCACGGGCCACGGGCGTGGCGGATGTGATTTACAATCCCGCGGAAACGCCCCTGGTGGCCGCCGCCCGCGCGGCAGGGGTACCCGCCTGCAACGGGCTGTACATGTTGGTTGCCCAGGCCGTGGAGGCAGAGGCCCTGTGGCAGGGCCGCCCCATGCCGGAGGATTTGACCGACCGGCTGATGGAGGAAATTCACCTGTGAAGCCCCGCGGCATCCTGCTTATCGGGCTGAATGGCTGCGGAAAAAGCACCCTCACCCGCCTGCTGGCCCAGCGGCTTTCCCTGCGCCCGATGGATGTGGAGGATTACTTTTTTCCCAAGGAGCAGGCCCTTCCCTTCTCCGTCAGCCTCCGCCATGATGAGGTGCAGGCCCTGCTTGTGCGGGATATCCGGGAAAGCGGCGCGTTTGTGCTGTGCAGCGTCCGAGCCGACTGGTGCGATGAGATCACCCGCGCCTGCGCCCTGGCTGTGTGGCTGAGGGCGCCCGCCGCACTGCGGCAGGCACGCATCCGGCAGCGGGACGTGCTTCGCTTTGGCAACAGGGTGGCCCCGGGAGGCGACCTGCACGAATCCCAGGAACGCTTCTACGCCATGGCCGCCGCCCGAAGCGAGGAATTTGTCCGGCAAAGCGCCCTGCAGCTGCCCTGCCCCCTCCTGGAGCTGAACACCGTCCGCCCACCAGACAGCCTTGTCCGGGAAATCGAAAGCCGTTACCTTGCCCTGACGCATACCACCTCATCAAAGGAGCAACGCACCATGAAGCAGTTTCTGATTCTCAACGGCCCCAACATCAACCTCACCGGCCTCCGGGAGAAAAGCGTCTACGGCGCGAAAACCTTCGACGACCTGATGGCTGAAATCCGCCAGGAGGCCGAGCGTCTTGGCTGCAGCGTGCGCTTTGTGCAGAGCAACCACGAGGGCGCGCTGATCGACGCGCTGCAGCAGGCCCATTTCGACGGGTTGGACGGCGTGGTGTTCAACCCCGGCGGCTACACTCACACCTCCGTGGCCCTGCACGACGCCATCGCCTCAGTACCCCTGCCGGTCATCGAGGTGCACATGAGCAACGTACACGCCCGGGAGGAATTCCGCCATGTATCCATGACGGCCTCGGCCTGTCGTGGACAGATTGTCGGCTTTGGCTTTTACGGCTACCGGATGGCCCTGCGGGCGCTGATGGAAGCCGATTGATTGGATCAACTGAAGGAGGATGCCTGTATGATGATGCTTTTTCCGGACGGCCTGCGCAAGGCCCTGACCCTTAGCTATGACGACGGCGTGGAGCAGGACGCGGAGCTGATTTCCATCCTGAACCTGAACGGACTGAAGTGCACCTTCAACCTGAATTCCGGCCTGTTTGCCCCGGAGGATGTGGTTTACCCCGAGGGACAGATTCACCGGCGGATGCCCCTTTCCCAGGCCAGAATGCTCTACGGCGACAGCGAGCATGAGATCGGAAGAGCGTCGTGTAGGGAAAGAGTG
>CAMDVP010000118.1 GCA_945877525.1 uncultured Clostridia bacterium
AGCCCATGGCGGCGGTGGAAATGGGCAACGAACTGAAGCAGTGGGAGCTGAAGGAAAAGCAGGAGATCGAGCGCATCTTGGCGGCCCTGTCCGCGGAGGTGGCGCCCTACGCCTCGCAGCTGCAGGAAAACGTGGATCGCCTGGCCGAACTGGACTTCATCTTCGCCAAGGGGCTGCTCAGCCGGGACATGTACGCCGTCACGCCCAAGCTGAACCAGCAGGGCTTTATCAACATCATCCGCGGGCGGCATCCGCTGATCCCCGCGGAGAAGGTGGTGCCCTCCAACCTGTGGATGGGCAGGGATTTCACCACGCTTATCATCACCGGCCCCAATACCGGCGGCAAAACCGTGACATTGAAAACCGTGGGCCTGTTTACCCTGATGGCGCAAGCCGGATTGCATATCCCCGCCGACCTGGGCACGGAGCTGGCGGTGTTTGAGCAGGTGTTTGCTGATATTGGCGACGAGCAGTCCATCGAGCAAAGTCTATCCACCTTCTCCAGCCACATGACCAACATCGTGAAGATCATGCACGAGGTGACCCCGCGGGATCTGGTGCTCTTTGACGAACTGGGCGCGGGTACCGACCCCACCGAGGGCGCTGCCCTGGCCCAGAGCATCCTGACGCGGCTGTTGCACATCCGGGTGCGCACCCTGGCTACCACCCATTACAGCGAATTGAAGGCCTTTGCCCTGTCCACCAAGGGGGTTGAGAACGCCTCGGTGGAGTTCGACGTGGAAACCCTCCGGCCCACCTACCGGCTGTCCATTGGTGTGCCGGGCAAGTCCAACGCCTTTGAAATCAGCCGCAAGCTGGGCCTGCCGGAAAACCTGATCGACGCGGCCAAGGAACTGCTTTCCAGCGAATCCATCCGCTTTGAGGACGTGATCGCCAACGCGGAGTATCACCGCCAGGTGGCCGAAAAGGAGCGGGAGCTGGCGGCTCAGGCGGCGCAGGAGACCATCCGGCTGCGGGACGAGGCGGAAAAGCTGCGCAAGGAGATGGAGGAGAAGCGGGAAAATGCCATGCGCAAGGCCCGGGAGGACGCCAGGCGCGTGCTGGAAAATGCCCGCAGGGAGTCGGAAAGCATCCTGAGCGACCTGAAGAAAATGAAGAAAAACGCGTCTACGCCCGATGCGGAGGCGGCGGCGCTGCGCCATCAGCTGGAAAAGAGCATTGACGGCCTCAGCGAGGGGTTGGCCCGTCCCATGGACGATGCTGGCGCGCCGCCCAAGACGCTCAAGCCCGGCGACCGGGTGAAAATCCTTACCCTGGGCAGCGAGGGCACGGTGCTTTCCATGCCCAACGCCAAGGGCGAGGTGGAACTGCAGGCGGGCATCATGAAATTCAAGGCACACCTGAGCCAGCTGCGCCTTGTGCGGGAAACCGTCCCCAAGCAGAAGGCCAGCGTCAAGACGCAGACTGGGGCCATGACCCGCACGGTTTCGATGGAGTGCGACGTGCGCGGCATGGCGCTGGACGAGGCAATTTCTGCGGTGGATCAGTATCTGAACGAGGCTGTGATGGCTGGACTGAATGAGGTGAGCATCATCCACGGCAAGGGTACGGGGGTGCTGCGCAGCGGCATTCAGCAGCACCTGCGGCGGCACATGCTGGTGAAGGAATTCCGCCTGGGCGTGTATGGCGAGGGTGAAAGCGGCGTGACCGTGGTGACGCTGAAATAATCTTATACTGTGCTGCATTAAAAACATTGCAGCAAAGGGGACGGCCCCGAAGGTTTCCAAAGGGCGATCGGAAAGCCCTTTGGTCGCGCCCGCAGGCGCGAAACCTCTGCCTTTTATGGAGAACAGTATTGCAGGCAAACAAAAAAGGCTGCGCGATGCGGCCTTTTTTCATGCTACTTTTTATGATGCAGCAGGTGGTGGATGCGGCCTGAAAGCGTTTTGGACTTTTTCAGGGCCACAGCTGCATCCAGCGCGCCACGGCGGTATTCGATGTTGTCCGGATCCCGGCGCACCGCCTCGCGGAAGGACTGGTGCGCTGATTCGTACTGCTCCAGCTCCATCAGGATGCGGCCCTGCAGGTCGTACCAGGCAGCGTTGCGGGTGGTGGCGCGCATGAGCTGCCGCATGGCGCTTTCCGGCCCCTGCCGGCGGAGCATTTTGCGGGCCAGCTGCATGGCGTCCTCCTGGGGGAGGGACTGGGTGTAGCTGGGGGCGCGATGAGGCAGCGCCAGGCGGAGGGCCTCCTCGTAGGCCAGGTTGAGGGCAATCATCTTCTCCTGGGCGGCTTTTTGCTCGTCCGCGTCCAAAAACTGGTCGGGGTGGCATTGCTTGACCAGCGTGCGGTAGGCGCGGCGAACCTCGTCCGCGTCGGCCGTAGCGCTGAGCCCCAGCACCTGAAAGGGATTGTTCGTCGCCCTCACCTCCTTGGGCGCTATGGGCGCGTTACTCGATGGCCTCGCGGCGGATATCCGCCCCCAGAGAGCGGAGCTTCAGCTCAATCTGCTCATAGCCGCGGTCGATATATTCGGGGTTGTAGATTTCCGTCACGCCCTTGGCCATCAGGCCGGCCACCACCAGGGCTGCGCCGGCACGCAGGTCGGTGCAGGTGACAGGCGCGCCGTAGAGCTGGGGGACGCCCTCGATGATGGCCATCCGTCCGGCAATGCGCACATTGGCACCCATGCGGGCGATTTCGTCCAGATGCTTCAGGCGCTGCTCGAAAATGGTTTCCTGCACGATGCTGGAGCCCCGGGCCGTGGTGAGCAGGGCGCTCATGGGCTGCTGCAGGTCGGTGGGAAAGCCGGGGTACACCTGGGTCTTAATATTCACGGCCCGGTGGCCGCCCAGGGTACGCACGCGGATGGCGTCGTCGCTGTCGGTGACCTTTACGCCCATTTCCAATAGCTTTGCGGTCAGCGCCTCCATGTGGGTGGGAATGCAGCCGTGGATGACTACGTCGCCCCTTGTTGCGGCGGCGGCAATCATCAGGGTGCCCGTTTCAATCTGATCAGGAATAACGGCATAGGTCGCGCCGTGGAGATACTGCTGGCCGCGGATGCGGATCACATCGGTACCCGCACCCTTGACCTTTGCGCCCATGCTGTTGAGAAAGTTCGCTAGGTCGACGATATGGGGCTCCTTGGCGGCGTTGTAGATAATGGTGGTGCCATGGGCCTTGGCTGCGGCCAGCATCACGTTGATGGTGCCGCCCACGGTGACCACATCGAAGAACACGTCGCCGCCCTGCAGGCTGTCCGTCCTTGCGGTGATGCGTCCGCCCTGTGTTTCCGTTTCCGCGCCCAGGGCGGCAAAGCCCTTCAGGTGCTGGTCGATGGGTCGGGAGCCGATTTCGCATCCGCCGGGAAAGAACACCTCGCCGTGGCCGCAGCGCCCCAGCAGCGCGCCCAACAGGTAGTAGCTGGCGCGCAGGCGCTGAGAATCACGGTAGCTGATGCCGGTTCCCGCTGCGGGACGGGGATCCACCGTCATGAACTCGCCGGGAACGTAGGTGACCCTCGCTCCCAGGGAGCGAAGGATATCCACCAGCGCGCGCACATCCTCAATGTCGGGTAAATTTTCGATGGTGCAGGGCTCGTCAGACAGAAGGGTGGCGGGAATCACCGCCACGGCGGTATTCTTGCCACCGCTGACGCGCACTTCGCCCTCCAGGGGATTGCCGCCGGTTATCAGCATTCGTTCTTTCATAGGGTTGACCTCCGGCCGAGCCGGATTCACCTCCTGCGCCGTCGTTGCGTATAACAATATCTTATTATACACAGAATGGGCCCATTGCGCAAGGGCTGGGCCGGTTTGCGGCGCATAAAGGGGGGATTTCCGGGGCCGGAAACAGCCTGCGGCGGGGCAAATGGGAAAAAATAACGTTTTCGCTCGAAACAAGGAAAACACTGTATTTTCCTGCATGGAACCGTTTTCAATCACGGTGAGAAAGAAAAATCATGGACGATATGGAAAAATAAATCGTGCAAAAATACAAAAAAGATATTGCTTTTTTTGCAACGTTGCGTTATACTGAACATGTCGAAACCGATTTAGATTATTCTGAGGATGCAGAAACAGGGAGGCGCAGGCTGTGGCGGTGACAATTAAGGACGTATCCGCGAGGTGCGGGCTGTCCATATCCACAGTCAGCAAGGCCTTCAACAATTACAGCGATATCTCCAGCGAAACCCGCGAACTGGTGCATCGCACCGCCAGGGAAATCGGCTATTTTCCCAACGCCATCGCCCGCACCCTCAAGACCAACCGCTCCAGCAACCTGGGCGTGCTCTTTGCCGACGATGGGGACAACGGCCTGACCCACAGCTTCTTCGCCTCCGTGCTGAATGCCTTCAAGAGCGAAAGCGAAAAGCATGGCTACGATATTACCTTCATCAACCATAATGTGGGCTGGAACGGCATGACTTACCTGGAGCACTGCCGCTACCGTAATGTGGACGGCGTGTGCCTGGTCTGCGCCGATTTCTATGCCGCGGAGGTGGCGGAGCTGGCCACCAGTGATATTCCCTGCGTGACCATCGACCATGCCTTCAACAACCGCAGCTGCGTGATGAGCGAAAACGTGCAGGGTATGCAGCAGCTGGTGCACTATGCCGCGGAACAGGGCCACAGGAAGATTGCTTTTCTTCACGGGCAGCGATCCTCAGTGACGGAAAACCGCATCACCGGCTACTACCGGGCGCTGAGCGAGCTGGGCATTGCCCCACGGCAGGAATACCTGATGGAGTGCCACTACGACAGCCCCACCGCGGGCTATCAGGCCATGAACGCCATTGCCCGCATGGCGGATCCGCCCACCTGCGTGCTGATGCCGGATGACCACACCTGCCTGGGCGCCCTGAAGGCTGCGGCCGATCTGGGGCTGCGGGTGCCGGAGGACATTTCCATCGGCGGATATGACGGCATTAGCCTCAGCCAGCTGATCCGCCCCCGCCTGACCACCATCCGGCAGGACACACAGAGCATCGGCACCCAGGCGGCCCGATTGCTTATTGACCGTATTGAGAATCCCCGCACCGCCATCAGCGAAACGGTATCCGTCCCGGTGAAGCTTTTGCCGGGGGAGAGCATCGGCCCGGTGAAGAAGGGCTGAATCCAGTTTGTCGATAATGCCGCATGAAGCGGCGTTTGAGAGAATAGCGGTTAAACCGCAAATAAAAAAGAGGAGGAACCCAACTATGAAGAAGATCGTTTCTCTGGTTCTGGCCTGCATGATGCTGCTGGGCTGCGTCAGCTTCGCCGGCGCGGAAGAGGAAAAGATCACCCTCAACGTGTGGTCTTTCACCGTGGAACTTCAGCAGATGATCGACAAGTACTACGCTCCCACCCATCCCAACGTGGAAATCACCTACACCGTGTATCCCACCGACGGCGGCGAGTACACCTCCAAGGTGGACAACCTGCTGGCTGCCAGCGCTACCAGCGCCGAGGCTCCCGATGTGTTCACCCTTGAGGCGGCCTTCGTGAAGAAGTACGTCAACTCTGACTGGACCGCCGACCTGATGGGCGACCTGGGCTTCACTGAGGAAGAGCTGGCTCCCGCTATCCCCGTGATGCGGCAGATCGGCACCAGCAACGTGAACGGCCAGCTGAAGGGCCTGTCCTGGCAGTCCACCCCCGGCGCCCTGATGTATCGTGCCGACCTGGCCGAGAAGTACCTGGGCGTGACCACTCCCGAGGAAATGCAGGAGAAGGTTGCCGACTGGGATACCTTCATGGAGACCGCCGCTGAGCTGAACGAGGCTTCTGCCGGCGCCACCAAGATGATCGTCGGCGCGGGCGACATCTGGAACGCCTATCAGTACAACCGTGAGCAGGGCTGGGTTGTGGATGGCAAGCTGGTCATCGACGACGCGCTCTATGATTACCTCGACCTGTGCAAGGTGCTGGAGGAAGACGATCTGTCCAACAAGGGCACTGCCTGGACCGAGACCTGGTTCAACGGCATGAAGACCGACTCCACCCTGTGCTATCTGCTGCCCACCTGGGGCCTGCATTACACCCTCAAGCCCAACTGCGGCTTCAGCACCAACTCCAACATGAACGACGAGGAACTGAAGGCTGCCTGCGAGAAGGACGGCGGCACCTACGGCCTGTGGAAGATGGTTGCCGGCCCCGTGGGCTATTCCTGGGGCGGCACCTGGATTGGCGCCAACGCTGCCAAGGTGGCTGAAATGAGCGACGCCAAGAAGGCCGCTGTGAAGGATTTCATCAAGTTCTTCACCCTGGACGAGGACTTCCTGTACACCTATGCCAAGGATTCCGGCGACTTCGTGGGCAACAACAACGTGGTTGACAAGATCCTTGCCGAGGGCGGCACCCCCAACCCCTTCCTGGGCGGCCAGGACCACTATGCGATCTTCGCCGAGGCTGCCAACCTGGCCAACGGCGCGATCATGACCGACTATGACGAGAAGATCAACTCCCTGTGGTCCGACCATGTGACCACCCCCTACTCCAAGGGCGAGAAGGAGCTGGACGACTGCATCGCTGAGTTCAAGGCGCAGGTTGCCGCTCAGTTCCCCGAGCTGGTTGTGGAGTAATCTGATCAGAAGAAACCAATTCCGGGGCTGCCTTTCTGCCGCGTTTTCCGGGGCGGGAGGCAGCCCCTTCCCTGATTCTCCCGCCGGGGTCGACCCTGAAGGAGAAATCCGGTCAGCGTCATCGGCACCCCGCGCGGGGTGATATCAAGCAAAAGGGGTGGAGGTATGCAGAAGGTTTCCGCAAATTCGCAGCTTGCCCCCAGGCGCAAGCGCAAATCCATCAGCTATGACAAATACGGTTACCTGTTTGTGGTGCCGTTCTTCATCGTATTCCTGATTTTTCAGCTGTATCCCATTTTCTTTACGTTCCGCACGTCCCTGACGGACGCGGCCGGCTGGAACAAAATTCTTGAAAACGACATTATCGGCTTTGCGAATTTCGCCAAGCTGTTCGACTTTGGCAGCGAGGTTTCCAGGTACTTCTGGCAGTCCATCGGCAACACGGTGATCATGTGGCTGTGCAACTTTATTCCGCAGATTGGCATGGCGCTGCTGCTGGCCAGCTGGTTTACCGACAGCCGGATGCACCTGAAATTCCAGGGCGGCTTCAAGGTGATGATCTTCATGCCCAACATCATCACCGCCGCCACCATCGGTATGCTGTTCTACTCCCTGTTCAACTATCCCGTGGCCCCCATCAACACCCTTTTGCAGAATCTGGGCATCTTCAACGCGCCCTTTGAGTATTTCCGCTCTACCGCGGCCTCCCGCGGGATTGTGTCCTTCATCCAGTGGTGGATGTGGTACGGCAATACCATGATTATCATGATTGCCGGCATCCTGGGCATCAGCCCGTCGCTGTTCGAAGCCTCGCTGGTGGACGGCTGCACCAGTCGACAGGTGTTCTGGAAAATCACCCTGCCGCTGATCAAGCCCATTCTCCTGTACAACCTGGTCACCTCCCTCGTGGGCGGCCTGACCATGTTCGACATCCCGCACCTGATGACCCAGGGCAACCCCAACTATACCACCAACACCGTGGCGCGCTTCATTTACACCCAGGCATTTGAATCCCCCAACAACTTCAACATGGCCAGCGCCGCGTCGGTGATTCTGTTCTTCATCATCGTCATCTGCTCGCTGATCCTCTCCTTCATTATGAAGGATCGCAATCCTGCTGAGAAGAAGCTGAGGAGGGCTGGCAAATGAAAACGAAGAGCCGTATTGCCTTTATCGTGCTGATCCTTCTGACGCTCCTTTGCATGTTCCTGCCCATTGCATCCTTTGAGGATAACACGGCCGCGTCCATCGCCGCTGATGTGGAAAAGCAGCAGAGCCGCGTGGAAAGCGAGCAGGCCAAGCTGGAACGCTATGTCAAGGGCGGCAAGGATCAGGAAACCCTGGACAAGCAAAAAACCAAGATTGAGAAGGAACAGGCCAAGCTGGACGATCTGCTGGCCAAGCAGGAGGAGCTGCTGAGCGCCGACGCTGCCAGCGGGCTGAGCTATTCGCTTTTGCCGGGCCGTCTGCCGGATGGCATTGAAATCGACATGCAGGTTGTCAATCAGAACGGCGGCGTGTATCCCACCGGCTTTACCAGCTACTATGCCTGCGTTTACCTGTCCGCGGCGCTGCTGGTGATTTCCCTGGCGCTGCTGCTGGCGGGGGGCGGCAGACTGGTCAGCAAATGCTTCACCTTTTCCAGCTTCGCCAATCTGGCTGCTGTGATACTGCTGGCCTATGCGGTGCTGCGCCTGCATGGCATTCCCGTCAAGCTGCCGTACAGCAACGCCATCATGAACCCCTGGGTGGTGATTCCCCTGCTGGTGCTGCCCACCGCGGCGCTGTTTGTCAACATTACCGCCATGCCCAACACCAAGCGTTCCATGATCTATGTGCTGTGCATCTTCCTCAGCGCGCTGAGCCTGCTGCCCTTCTGGATCATGATGGTCAACGCCACCCGCAATTCCCAGCAGATTCAGTCCAGCGTGTCGCTGATTCCCTCCTCCTTCCTGTCGTACAACTGGAAGGTGCTGGCGGACAAGAACTTCGACGTGCTGCTTGGCTTCAAAAACAGCGCCATCATCGCCTTCGGCTCGACCATTCTCAGCGTGTATTTCTCCGCGCTGACCGCCTATGGCCTGACCGTGTACAAGTTCAAGGGCGCGAAGTTCCTGTACAGCGTGATTCTGGCCATTATCATGATCCCCGGTCAGGTGACCGGCACGGGCTTCTACATGTTCATGTACCGCCTGGGCTGGACCAACAGCTACCTGCCGCTGATCATCCCCTCCATTGCCGCGGCCTCGACGGTGTTCTTCTTCAAGCAATACCTGGAGGCCAACTTCCAGATTTCCCTGGTGGAGGCGGCGCGCATCGACGGCGCGGGCGAGTTCTACACCTACAACAAGATCATCATGCCCATCATGGTGCCCGCCATGGCAACCATGGGCATCATGG
>CAMDVP010000119.1 GCA_945877525.1 uncultured Clostridia bacterium
GCGTGCCGCTACCAAGAGCAGCGCGCCTGCCGTTCACCATCGTGGAATCAATAATTGGCCAGAATCTCTTCCATGGTGGTACGGAGGTCAGCGCCGTTGTTCAGCACATCGTCCATGCCGTTCTTCAGGTCGGTATAGATGGTGTTGGAGGTGTAGTCGCCGGTGTCGAAGGCATAGAAGACATAGTAGTTGTTCATCTGCTCCACGCCGGTCAGCTGCGCGGGAGAGGCGTTGGCCACCCAGTCGGCATCCTCGGCAACGGACTTCAGGCAGGGGATGTAGGCGCCCACGCTGGTCAGCTTCTTCACGGCTTCAGTGCTCTCGAAGTACTTCACAAACTCCCAGCAGGCAGCGTCCTTCTCCGCGTCGTCATCCAGGTCCATGATGGCAATCAGAGAGTTCTCGGCGAAGGTCGCGGGGGTCTGGGTGCCCTCCATCTGGGGCACGGGGAATGTCGCCCAGTGGAAGGGCTTCTCGGGGTCAATTTTCATGTCGATGTAAGCGCCCTCCACACCGGAGCCGCAGTACATCATGATATCCTGATTGGCGAAGGGGCCGGAGAAGTAGCCGCTGTCGCCCGCGGTACGGAACAGGCCGGCGTTCAGCTGATCCACATACCACTGGATGGTGTCAATGGCAGCGTCCAGGTTGTCCTTGAAGAGCAGGTTGCCCTGAGCGTCGGTGTAGCCGATGCCGGCCTGCTCCAGCAGAGTGGTCGCCATCTTGGCAGAGTTGTCCCAGCCGAAGCCGGCGCTGCCGGTGATGGCTACGATTTGCTTGCACAGTTCCACCATCTCGTCCCAGGTGGTGGGGATGGACAGGTTGTTCTCCTGGAAGAACTCGACGTTGTAATACACAACCTCGCTGTAGCCCTGGAAGGGCAGGCAGTACACGCTGTGCTCCTCGTCGTAGTTCATGCTGTTGGTCAGCCAGCAGGGATAGAAGTCATCCATGTTCAGGCCGTTCTCACCCTCAATGTAGGGGGTCAGATTCACCAGCGCCTCGGCGTTGAGGATGTAGTCCACCATGTAGATGGAGTTGCCCATGATGATGTCGGGCAGTTCCTCGGTAGAGCCGTTCATGGCGGTCTGCAGAGAGCCGGTCAGGGCGGTGTTCAGCTTGGCCGCGCTGCCGAACTGGGTCAACTCGATCTTGATGCCCTTCTCGGCGCCGATGCCGTTGTTGAAGTCGTTCACCACTTCTTCAAAGGCAGCGTAGATGGTCGTGTTGGTGATGCTGTGCCAGAAGTTCAGCGTGCGAACCTCATCCGCACAGGCAGGAGTGGCGGCCATGCCAAGGCAGAGGGCCAGCGTCAGAACCAGAGCAAGAATCTTTTTCATGGTTTTTCTCCTTCGCGTAATATTTACATAAAGGCCTTAGCCTTTGATGCCGCCGCCGCCTACGCCGTTGATGATCTGCTTGTTGAACACGGCGTAGAACACAATCATCGGGATCAGAACGATGCAGGAGCCCGCCATCATGTACTGCACATTGGAGCTGGCCTCGGAGCGGAAGGCAATCAGACCGCTGGACACCAGCTTGGTGGCGTCCGTCCGGGTGACCAGCTCCGGCCAGAGGAAGGCGTTCCACTGCCCGATGAAGGAAAGAATCGCAATGGTGAAAATGGTGTTGCGGTTCATGGGAACCATCACCCGCCACAGGAAGCGCCAGTTGCTGGTGCCGTCCACCTTGGCGGACTTGAACAGGCTCGGGGGCATCTGCATGAAGTGCTCGCGCAGCATGTAGATGTAAAATCCGCTGGCCAGGGTGGGCAGGAAAACCGCGATGTAGGTGTCCATGAGATGCATCTTCTGAATGGTGATGTAGTTCTGGATAATCAGCAATTCGCCAGGCACCATCATGGTCAGCATGAACAGGGTAAAGAAGAAGCCCTTGAAACGGAATGAATACATGGAGAAGGCGTATGCGCCCAGCACCGAGAACACCACCACGCCTGCCACATGGCATATGCAGCAGATCACCGTGTTCATGATGTAGCGCATGAACGGCTTCATGTTCCAGACCACGGCATAGTTGACCCACTGGGGCGCCCTCGGCAGCCAGACCGGCGGGGTGGCAATGGCCTCGCTCAGGGTTTTCAGGGAGGTGGTCAGCATCCACAGGAAGGGAAAGAACAGAATCAGTGCGCCGATTGTCAGCAGAGCGTACTTGATGATGTCGGACACGATCTGCTTGGTATCAATCACACGCTTTTCATGAATGCGCGGCATGCTCTCCCTCCTTTACACATACTGAACGAATTTCTTCGCCACAAGCCGCTGAATGGTGGTCAGCAGCAGAATGACCGCCAGGAAAATGATGGCCGCCGCTGCCGCGTAGTTCACCTTCTGCCGCTCGTAAAACTGATAGTAGATGTAGTACACCAGGGTGATGGCGTTGTTGCCCGGGCCGGCCGAACCGCCGCCGCCATAGGAGGTGAACAGGGAGTATACCTCGTTATAGGTCTTGGCTGTATAGATCATGGACATCATGCTGACCATCCAGGTGGTGGGGGCCAGCAGAGGCAGGGTGATCTTCACGGTGGTGCGCCAGGGGCTGGTGCCGTCGATCTTGGCAGCCTTGTACACTTCCTTGTCAATCTTCTGCAATCCGGCCAGGAACAGCACAATCTTGTAGGCCAGGCCGTTCCAGATGCAGAAGATGCACAGCGCCCAAATCACGCAGGAGGAATCCGTCAGCCATTTTTGCGGCGCTGCGCCGAACAGGCCGATAAACCAGTTGAAGTAGCCGTACTCGGAATGAAACAGCCACTGGAAGGCCGCGCCGATAGCGATGGAGGAGGTGACGTAGGGCAGGAAGAACAGCGCCTGGAACATGCCCTTCAGCCGCTTGATTGCGTTGATGAGCAGCGCGAACATCAGCGACAGGGCTACCGTGGCCGGCAGGGCGACCGCCATCAGGATGCCGGTATTCTTGGCTGCCTGCCAGAAAACCTTGTCATGCAGCACATACTCGAAGGCGTTTGTGCCAAAGCCGGTGCCCAGGCTTTTCATAAAGTTATACTTCTGGAAGAAGGCCATCCGCCCGGCCATCACCGTGGGAAACAGCACGAACAGGCACAGGAAAGCCATCGGCAGCAGAAGATACACATAGGCCATGGGACTTTTGATCAGCAGGCGGCCGTCCTCTGTTTCCACCAGGCGGGATTTGCGCTTCTTTGGTGTGTTTTTCATGGTCATGCCTTTCTGCGTCAGACGCGGACGCCCGTCTCGGGGTTGAAGAAATAGCATCTGTTCGTGCGCAGATCAAGGGAAATTGTCTCCCCCACATTGGCCTGATACTCAGCGTCCAGCGTGGCCCTGACCTGCACGCCGTTGAGCTTGAAGGTAACGATCTGATCCTGACCGCGCATCTCCACATGCTCCACCTTCACATGGAAGGCATGGCCCGGCACCCAGGCCTCCGGGCGGATGCCCAGGGAATACGCGCCGTCGGCCACGCCGCTCACGCTGAAGCCCTGCCCCGCATCCAGCGCCACCTGTCCGCCCGCAACCTTCGCGTCCAGGAAGCTGATGGGCGGATTGCCCAGGAAGGAGGCCACAAAGGCGTTGCTGGGATTCATATAGATTTCCCTGGCGGGGGCCTGCTGCTGCACCACGCCCTTCTTCATCAGCACAATGGTGTCGGTGATGCTCATGGCCTCTTCCTGGTCATGGGTCACAAAGACCGTCGTCACCTTGGATTCCAGCTGGATGCGGCGCACCTCCTGGCGCATTTCCATGCGCAGGCGGGCGTCCAGGTTGGACAGGGGCTCGTCCAGCAGCAGCACGTCAGGCTGCTTGACCAGCGCACGGGCAATGGCCACACGCTGCTGCTGGCCGCCGGACAGCTGCTTGGGCTTTCTGTTCATCAGATCCTGGATCTGCACCAGCTCCGCCACCCGACAGGCTGCCTCGTGCTTCTGGCGGGCGTTCATCCTATCCTTGCCATGGCGGTTTCCCAGGGGGAAAGCGATGTTTTCCTCCACCGTCATGTGGGGATACAGCGAGTAGTTCTGGAACACCAGACCGATATTGCGCTTGTCGGGGGCCTCAACGGTCACATCCTTGTCACCGAAGAAGATGCTTCCCTCGGTCACGTTGGTCAGGCCGGAAAGCATGTACAGGAGGGTGGACTTGCCGCAGCCGCTGGGGCCCAGCAGGCCGGTCAGTTTGCCGTCCGGAATGGTCAGGCTGACATGGTCAACCGCTGTGACAGAATCAAACTTCTTGGTCAGGTTTTTCAGTGTGATCTCCATGGTTCTCCTCCTGCCGCTTCATTCGTATGGTTCAGGGAATCAGGATACCGGGCATCACATGGCCGTCAGGCCGTCCCAGGCTGACGCCCAGGAGCGCGGCCAGGGTAGGCGCCTCGTCGATGATGTCCGCGCCGTCCAGCCTCGCGCCGGGCACAATACCGGGACCCTTGAGGATCATGGCGGGCTTGGGGCCCTTGCGCGGGTCATGTCCGTGGGTGGCCACGCTGTATTTGTAATTGGAGTTGTCTGCCTTGCCCACCAGTTCGCCCGTCAGCGCGTTGGAGTAGGCATACCCGTCCGCGCCTTCGATGCTGAAAACAAAGTCGCCCTTGACGCGCATCTCGCGCTCCGTTTCCTCCGCGTTTCGGATGCGTTCAAAGCCCACGTCCTCCTCCGCCGCATAGCGGGCCAGCAGCTTTGCCGTCCTGGCCGCCTGCGAGGGGTTTCTGACGTACACCTGCAGGCTGTGCGCCGCCGACTTGAAGATGACGTCATAGTCCTTCAGGCTTCCGTCCTCTCCCAGGCGAATGAACCCATCCCGCACCAGCAGGGTATTGGGCGCCACCAGCTTTTCCACAGGCGTCTGACCGTGGTCGCTGGTCAGCACGATGGTAGTATCCTCCAGCACCCCTGCCTGCCGCATGGCTTCAATGGTCTGGGACAGCAGAAGCTCCATCTCAAAGTAGGCGAATTTATACACCGGGCGCGCATACACGCCATAGCTGTGCCTTGTGTGATCCACCAGGGACAGATGCTCAAAGATCACATCCGGCTGATGATTACGGATGGCTGCCAGCGTTGCGCCATGGGCCAGAAGAGTGAAGGCCGGGTCGTACAGGCCGTTAAGGTGCGTTCCGTACTCGCCCCAGAACTCATCCAGGAATTCGGGCTTGGCGCCCAGCCGCACAAACTCCTGATACATGCTTTCCGGTGTGCCTTCAGCTGTCCATGTTTCCGGCAGATGCCAGTCCACATCCACATCGCCGGTCACGGGCCAATGAATGGCGCAGGTCGTATAGCCTGCCCGCTTGGCGGCCTCCAGCACCGTCACCACATCGGGGTCAAATTCATGGCAGCTGCGGTACCAGGGGGCATGCTCCATTTCCGGCACAAAGGTTTCATTGTTGATGATGTGGTGCCTGTCAGGATACACGCCGGTCATCATGGTTGTGTGGATCGTGTAGGTCAGCGTGGGATACACGGAGGTGATGTTGCTCACCACCGCCGCGCCGTTCAGGATACTGCCCATGGTGGGCAGCGTTTTCATGAACTCGATATCCTCGGTGATCATCGAGTCGATGGAAAGCACATAGAGCTTTCTCTTCTTCATGGCCATGCCTCGCTTACGCGTTTTTTTCCTGAAGGGCCAGCTTGATGATGCGGCTGGTTCCCAGGCGGTTCGCGCCCAGGGCGATGAACTTTTCCGCATCCTCAAAGGAGGAAATGCCCCCCGCCGCCTTGATCTTCACACGGGAGCCCACATGGGCCTTGAACAGGGCAATATCGTCGAAGGTCGCGCCGGCGGTGGAGAAGCCCGTGGAGGTTTTGATGAAGTCCGCGCCGCTGCGGGTCACCAGGTCGCACATGGTAATCTTCTCTTCATCGGTCAGCAGGCAGGTTTCGATGATGACCTTGAGCACCAGGTCGCCCGTGGCCGCCTTGATCTGCCGGATTTCGTCCAGCACATAATCGGTATGGCCGGCCTTCAGCTCGCCGATGTTGATGACCATGTCGATTTCCGTGGCGCCGTTGGCAATGGCATCCTTCGTTTCAAAGACCTTGGCCGCAGTGGTCATGTTGCCATTGGGGAAGCCGATCACCGTGCAGATGGTCATCCTGCCCTGCACATATTCGCTGGCTTGCTTCACATAGCAGGGGGGAATGCACACGGAGGCCGCGCCAAACTCGATGGCCTCGTCGCACAGCTGCTTGATCTGCTCGAAGGTTGCCGTCTGCTTCAGCAGGGTATGATCCACAATGGAAAAGATTTCCTGTTTGTTCATATTGATGCACGCTCCTGTTCTGCAATGATCAATGTGATATTCTGTTCACGGAGGAAGGCTTTCCATTCCTCCGTCACGCCCTCGTCGGTGATGACCGCATCAATGGACGACCATGTGCCGAAAAACGCCGGACTGACCCGGGAAAACTTGGATGAGTCCACCAGCAGAATCCGCTTCATGCCGTTTTCCATGGCCACCTGCTTCACGGCGGTTTCGTATTGCTCCACGCAGGTCAGTCCCAGCTCCCTGCTGACGCCGGAGGCGGTGATGAACGCCTTGCTGGAGCGGATGCCGCCGAGCATTCGGATGGCCTCGGGCGACTCGAAGGTTTCCGTACCGGGGTGGTAGTAGCCTCCTGTAAAGACCAGGCGCTGGATGTTCTTCCTTCTGGCCTCCGTCAGCACGTTGAGGGTGGAGCAGATGACCGTGATATCCATGCCGTGGGGAATGTAGCGCAGCATGGCGGAGGCTGTGCTGCCGCAGTCGATGAACACCGAATCCCCCGGAATCAGCATGGCTGCCGCGGCGCGGCCGATGGCGTCCTTCTCCCGGCAGTGTACGCCCAGCTGCTGCTCCAGGTCGTAGGCCACGGCCTCTCCGTCCCTCGGACAGAAGGCCACACCGTTGACCAGGCGGATTTTCCCCTCCTTCTGCATTTTGGCAAGATCGCGCCTGACCGTCATTTCAGACACGCCGAGCGCTTCCGCCAGGCGGCTGACCGACATGGCGTCGTTGCGCATGAGCAGCTCCAGGATGGTATCGGTTCGCTGGTTGGTTGCCATCACTTACCTCATTCGTTAGAATCGTCACACAATGTTGGATTGTTAACACACTCATTATAACGCAGCATGACCTTCTGCGCAAGTGCTTTTACAAATAAATTTCAATATTTTTTCCCGAATGTTCGTGTTTTCCGAGTTCATCGTCGGTGCTTTTCCTTTCTATCTTCGGAAATTTGGCGCATATGTTCTCCATTTTTCCTTATTGAAACATTTTACTTGATCTTTCCGTAAACAATCCAGTGAAATGTATTGCTTTGCGGCATGGGTTGTGCTATGATAGTAACGATGTTGTGATTTTACCATGCCCCGGGTTTTCTTCCCCGGAAGGATGGATGATCGTTCTGCTTCAGGCCAACACGACTTTGAGGAGGCACCCCTATGACCAGTCAGTATGACGTAATTATCGTCGGTGCGGGGCCGGGAGGAATCTTTTCGGCCTTCGAGCTGCTGAAGCTGCGGCCCAGTCTGCGCATCGCCATGTTTGAGGCCGGCAATTCTCTTGAAAAGCGCCGCTGCCCCATCGACGGGGTCAAGGTGAAAAGCTGTGCGCATTGCCCCAGCTGCGCCATCATGAACGGCTTCGGCGGCGCCGGCGCCTTCTCCGACGGCAAGTATAATATCACCAACCAGTTCGGCGGCACGCTGCACGAGTTCATCGGCAAGGAGCAGGCCATTGAACTGATGCGCTATGTGGACGATATCAACATGGCCTACGGCGGCGAGGGCACCCGGCTGTATTCCACCGCCAACACCGCCATTCGCAAGCTGTGCCTGCAGAACAAGCTCCACCTGCTGGACGCCTCCGTCCGCCACCTGGGGACGGATAAAAACTATCAGGTGCTGGAAAACCTCTACGCCCTGCTGCATGAGCACATCGACATTTTCTTCCGCTCCCCCGTAGACCGTATTGAGCAGCTGGAGGGAGAGGGCTATGCCGTTTTCAGCAAGGGCGAGGAATACCGCTGCCGCAAATGCATTGTGTCCGTAGGCCGCAGCGGCAGCAAATGGATGGAGCAGGTGTGCCATGCACTGAACATCCGCACCCTGAGCAACCGCGTGGATATCGGCGTGCGGGTGGAGCTGCCTGCCGAGATCTTCTCCCACCTCACCGACGAGCTGTATGAGAGCAAAATCGTCTACCGTACCGAGAAATACGGCGACCTGGTGCGCACCTTCTGCATGAATCCCCACGGCGCGGTGGTTACCGAAAATACCAACGGCATCATCACCGTCAACGGCCACAGCTACGAGGATCCCGCCATGCATACGGACAACACCAACTTTGCGCTGCTGGTATCCAAGCATTTCACCGAGCCCTTTAACGACAGCACCGCCTATGCCGAAAGCATTGCCCGCCTGTCCAACATGCTTGGCGGCGGGGTTATGGTGCAGCGCTTCGGCGATTTGATTCAGGGGCGCCGCAGCACCCCCTCCCGCATTGCCGAATCCTTCCTCACCCCCACCATGACGGCCACCCCCGGCGACCTGTCTCTGGTGATCCCCAAGCGTATTCTGGACGCCATTATTGAGATGATCTACGCCCTGGACAAGATCGCCCCCGGTACGGCCAACGATGAAACCCTGCTCTATGGCGTAGAGGTGAAGTTCTACAATATGCAGGTGGAAACCGACCAGCACCTGGAAACCTCCTGCAAGGGGCTGTACGTCATTGGTGACTGCAGCGGCGTGACCCATTCCCTGTCCCACGCCTCCGCCAGCGGTGTGTTCGTGGCCCGCAGGATTGCCGAGGACGCCTGACAGCCCTCCCGCAGACAGCAAAAGTCCCTCCTGTTTCTTCTTCATCCGCCTTGCGCGGACACAG
>CAMDVP010000120.1 GCA_945877525.1 uncultured Clostridia bacterium
TAACCGAGTTGTTGTAGGTTCGAGCCCTACCTGGGGAGCAGTCAATCACCCGCGTCTATGAACGGCGCGGGTGTTTTCCTTTTTGCTATCAAAAAATCCCCCTGCGGGACAAAATCCGCAAGGGGAAGGACTGATGATGGATGCTGCACGGGTTACACACGTTTGACCGGCCGCAGATGGATGTACCCCCGCTCGCCCCGAGGCTCCAGCTGGATGTCAGGGCGGGCGTCATCCCACTGGTACCCCAGGATGGAGGGGTTGTACCGCTGCATGCCCTCCATCAGCGCGCCTATGGCTTCGCGGTAGTTTTCCTCCGCAAAGGGTTCGCCCTGGAACATCAGGTAATCGCCCTCGGGCAGCATCACCGCCTCCAGCCCCTCGGGGGTGGGTGACGCATCGTTCACGTCGCGTTCCACGCCCTGCATGTAGTATTGCCCCTGCTTCCACAGGCACACGGGCTCGCCGCACAGGGAATCCATGCTCATAAGCAGCCCCCACACGTCGCAGCCCACCTCCTCGCAGTAGCTGAAGTAGTCCGTGGCCTTCACACTGCGCTTGACGATGATCTTCCGCTCGGGCTTATGAATGACCTGGATGAATACGCTTTGCACCTTTTCCATTTGCATCGGCTCCTTTCTTAGTGCACGGCCTATCACACCGTAGGGAATGAACAGCGGGAGGGGCTGCGGGCTGCGGGCGTAGGCGCCGGGGTTCATGCCGAATTCCCGTAGAAACGCCCGCTGGTAGCCGTCGACGCTGCCAAAGCCCAGGTCGCAGGCCGCGTCCGTCACGCGGCAGCCGTCCTTCAGCTTCATGGCCGAGCGGGACAGCCTCAACCGGCGGATATACTCCGCAGGCGTCAGCCCCGTCTCCTTCAGAAACAGCCTGTAGGCATGCCAGGGCGAAAACAGCGAGGCTCGTGCCAGGTCACCGAGGGTAATGGACTCTGACAGGTGGGCGTTGATATAGTCCTGCATCCGCTGTACCGCCAGCACATGCTCCGTCATCCCGATCGCCTCCTCCTCGGGTCATATCTTACCTCAAAGGCGTCAGCTCGCGCTCGACGCTGCTTGCACAAAAAAGGGCGGCCCCCTCTGGAGCCGCCCCGCATGCTGTCTGTCAATATTCAAACACCGTAATCACGCCGCCCATGTTGTCCAGGCTGGACACATAGCCCTTGGCCCGATTGGTAACCTGAATCTGGAAGGAGGAGGCCTCGTCTCCCACATACTGCCGGACGATTTCATAGCGCAGAGCGCCGTCCTCAAACACGGCGATGTGCGGATGCTCCTGCAGGTATTCAATGTATTCCTCCAGGCACAGATCAAGGGTGTGCATCACGGCGGCGTTGCCGCGTCCCACATAGCGGTAGGCACGCAGAGAAACGCTCACGCCGGTCTTGTAGCTCTTGTCTGCGGTGCCCTTTACAGGGTAGTCCGTCTTGGGGAAGCGGAAGACCAGGCCGTATTTCCAGCAGTTTTCGCTCATCCACTGGCCCTCGGCGGTGTTCACATAGGTGGACTTGTTCACCTCAGCGTCGCCCTTCTTGTACAGCCGCAGGGTGAAGGCCAGGCCGGAGTTGAACTCGCTGGTGCCGGGGTAGTTCACATCGCGCTTGGTGCGCTCGATGAGGGCGTCGCCGGAATAGCTGTCGGCATACTTTTCCATGTACTTGTTGAACAGCTCGTTCTGCGCATCCCAGGAGCGGTAGGCTTCCTCGACGATGTAGTTCTCATAGCCCAGGGCCTTGGCGTCGTTCACGGCGCTGACCAGCGCGTCGATGGCCACAGGGAACAGCTGCAGGTTATAGTTATCCACCTGCAGATTGCCCGAGGTGTACTTGCCGATGCTGACCAGGTTTTCCTCGGAAAAATCGTCGGGGCGGGAATGCCACTCGTTCACCAGCAGCATGCCGTTGTTCATCACATCCGACCTGTTTACGGTGATGATGGTCGCGTTCTCCAGGGGATAGCTCGTCAGGTCAATGACGTCCCAGCCCTCGGTTTTCTGGGCGGGCCAGGCAAGGTTGGCCCCGCTCTTTGTAGACTGCTCGTATTCCGCCAGGGCCTTGGCATATTCCTGATCGCGCTTTTCGTTGGTTTCCCGGGCGGCCTGCTGGCGGCTTTCCAGCGTCTGGGCCCGGTAATCCGTGATAGCGTTGCCGAGGAAAAGCGCGCCGGCGGCCAGTACAGCCAGGCACACCGTCCAGATCAGCATGACCTTGATAGGGTCGCGTCGATTCTGCTTCTTCATATGGAGAAAACACCTGCCTTCCGCAAGGTTGATGGAGGTTTGCCAAATATGGAAACGGTTCAGTGTGCCGGAATCATCCGCAGGGGTGAAAAAAGGCGCAAAAAACCCGTTTCTTCAAAACATTCATTCTCCATTGGGCAGGCAAGTTCCTTCTTTCTGCGGAAGAACTTTGCACAATTCTTCCCACGGGGCGCATGAAAGCGCTTTTTCGGGCGCACCCTACCCGGGACGAAACTGCCCGAAAGGAAGGATAGAAGCATGCGCAGCGTGGGAAAAACGATTCTGTGCCTGATGACGGCCCTGTTGCTGGCGGCCTGCGCCGCCGGGGCGGAGGAGCATACCGGCGAGGCGGAGGGCTACGGCGGAACGCTGAAGGTGCGCGTCGCCATGGACGGGCGGCGGCTGACCAGCGTTACCGTGACCGAGCATCATGAAACCGAGGGCGTGGGCACCCGCGCCATTGACGAAATGCCTGCCGCCATGGTGGCTGCGGGTACCTGGCAGGTGGACGGCGTGAGCGGCGCAACGGTGACCAGCAACGCCCTCAAGGCCGCTGTGCAGGATGCCATGGGCGAGAACAGCGCCGCGGCCTCCCCTGAAGCGGAAAACACATCGCCGCAGCCAGGCTCCGCCGTGGAGGCGCTGCCGGAGAACATACTATCCGGCACGGGCATGTGCGCCACCGGCCGCCTGGGTCCCGGCAAGGATGCGGAGGGAAACCAGGTGCATTCCTTCAACGTGGTGTTTGCCCATGGTCTGTTTGACGAGGAGGGCCGGGTGCTGGCGCTGGGGGTGGATCAGCTGGAGGTGTCTTCGCCCAACCTGGAGGGGGAAACCGCCTCGCGCTTTACCGGCTGGCCGGAAGAGGACAGCGAGGCGTTCATGCAGGAAATTTCCGCCTGGCAGAGCAAGGGCGCCCTGGGCGACCGCTATAAGCTGAAAAGCGGCACCTGGCGGGAGGAAATGGATGCTTACCAGCGGCTGTTTACCGGCAAGACGGTGGATGAAATCGAAGCCTGGTATGACAAATTCTGCTCGGAGGAAACGGGTCGTCCCCTGATGGCGGAAAGTGAGAGCGAGACGGATCAAGCAAAGTACGCCGGTCTGACGGAGGAAGAAAAAAAGCAGCTGGCCGACGCGACCACCATGGCCACCATGTCCCTGCGGGACAGCCACGGCGATATCCTGACGGCCATCCGCCGCGCCTGGGAAGACGCGCAGACGGTGCGGACACCCCGATAGTCCCTTACAGGGAAGCCAGAACCTCCCGGGCCAGCACAGGGGTGATGCCCGGGTAGGTCAGGTTCTCCGGCAGGCGGTCGAAGGCATGCACCTCGGCCATTTCGCTGTCGGGAAGCGGCCCCAGGGCGCGGATATCCGCCAGAAACACCACGCCCACGGCGCTGCCCTGTCTGTCTCCGGCCCAGTAGTCGCACAGAGGGCGGATAGCATAGTCCGTTGCGCCGCTTTCCTCATACAGCTCCCGGCGGGCGGCCGCCAGGGGCGTTTCGCCCTCCTCAATGTGCCCGCCCTGGGTTTCCCAGGTGGTGCGCTCCCGGTGGCGGGAAAGCAGCCACCGCCCGTCCATCCGGGACAGGATCACCACATATTTGTAGGCGGGAAAGGTGTTCAGCGGGAAAACCTTGCTGAGCATGGCGCGCATCTCCTTTGGAACATATGTTTGCATCAAGCATACCACAGCCCGGGGCAAAACACAAGGCGAACAGTCAGGCAGCGTGTCCGGCACTCGCTTACCGCGTTTGGCCTTCATGCTAAAGCAAGAGCCCTTCCTCTATTCTGCGGAGGAAGGGCCTTTGCTTTATTGCTCATACTGAGCAGCATTATGAGCAGCATTAAAAGTATGACAGCAAAGGGACGGCCCCCGAAGGTTTCCAAAGGGCGATCGGAAAGCCCTTTGGTCGCGCCCGCAGGCGCGAAACCTCTGCTTTCGACAAAGCAATCGTTTATGCGAGAACAGTCTCACAGCACGATCTGCCCCAGCCGGTAGCCGTCGGGCAACTCCTCCTCATGGACAAAGGGCAGGCTGTCGTCATAGAGCGTGGGCAGGAAGGCCTCATAGGGCAGGCGGTCAAACTCGCTTCCGTAGCCGCTCTGGCCGAACCAGCCGCCCTCCTTGGCCTTCAGGTTCAGGTCGCGGGCCAGCTTGGTTAGGTTGCAGCAGTCGTGTACGGCGATGGGCCACTTTTCCCCGGCAGCCTGCTTCATGAAGCGCAGCGTCAGGTCACGGCTCCACACGGGGGACAGATACCCCAGGCGGGTCATGTACATGGGCTCGCCCAGGTAGTTGCCGATGTTGTTGGGGTTCAGGTGCAGCTCGGCGCAGTTGATGAAGTCCAGCCCCGTGGCCAGGATGGCGTCCTTCTTCTGCTGGAAGGCGTCAAAGAACTCCGGGGTCATGGGGGTCTCGATGCCCACGCGGCGGATGTGCTGCTTCGCCATGCCCATGGCCTCGATCACGCGGTCGGCGCAGGCGGTGGCCCCCAGGTTGAAGCGCAATTCGTCCAGCCCGGCCTGCCCCAGCATGGCCAGGTTTTCCTCCGTGGCAAGGGTGCCGTTGGTGTACATGTGCTGATGCACCCCTGCGGCATGGAAGCGCCGGATGATCCCTTCGTATTTCTCGATCTCCATGAAAGGCTCCAGGTATACATAGGACACGCCGGTGGGCTTGGGCTGGGCGGCCAGGAGCAGGTCAATGTCCTCCTCATAGAAGCGGGTGCCGCCGATTTCCCACAGCCCCTCGCCGATGGGCGGCTGGCAGTCCAGCTCGCCGTAGTTGTAGCAGAACCTGCACTGGATGTTGCAGCGGTTGGTCTTGCGGATGGCGCTCAACCCGCTGCCCAGCAGACAGGAGCGGCATCCCATGGGAAACTTTGCGTCCTCGCCTACATACAGCGTGCGGCCCTTGAGGCTCTTGAGCCCCGGAATCTCCGCCAGCATGGCGGCCCGGCGACGCTCCACGGCCCGCTCGATCTGCGTCAGCGTGGCGTAGGCAATCTCCTGCTGGCGGGGCGGAAGCCCCTCGTCCTCGGGCAGCTGGGCGAAAAACTCAAACCATTTTACAGCGTCCTTCTTGGCAATGTCCATGCGGCATCCTCCCATCTGTGTGCGCACACATCATAGCACAATGCCGGAAAAGGCGCAAGCCGCGGTTTTTTCTCTGCATCCGGGGTGACATCCGCCGGATGTATGCTATAATGGAGAAAATGCTTTGCAAGGAGGATGTGCCCATGAATGTTTCCGCCCATCGCGCCTTTTCGCTTTTGAAGGAGCTGGCCTTCGAGCGGGTCAGCGGCTCCCAGGCGGAGGAGCGCGCCGCCAACCGCCTGCTGGAGGAGGCCCGCGCCGCCGGAGTCGACGCGCACCTGGAGGAGTTCACCGTGCCCTGTGGCGAGGTGAAGTATGCCCGGCTGGTGGTGACTGCGCCCTACCGCAAGGAGTACGAGGTCACTGGCTACGAGCGGGCCGAGTCCACCCCCGCAGGAGGTGTGGATCTGCCCTTCTATTATGCCGAAACCCTGCTGCCCGTCCATCTGGAGCGGGTGAAGGGCAAGGCGGTGCTGATCAACGGCCGCCTGCGCCGCGCCGATTATGAAAAGCTGCGCAAGGCCGGGGCTGCGGCCATTCTGACCTTCTCCGGCTCGACGATCGACCGCCGAAACGAAACTGACTGCGACATCCGCAAGCTGCGGGAAACCATGACCGAGCCCTTCGGCCACGCCGTGGCGCTGAACATGCGGGCGGCGGACGCGGCGGAAATGGTGCGCCGGGGCGCACAGCAGGTGCATATCGAGCTGGAGAGCATATGCTGCGACCGGGTGAGCCATAACGTGTGCGCGGTGATCGAGGGAACGGAAAAGCAGGAAGAGATCGTTTCCTTCGGCGCGCATTATGACAGCGTGTATTTCTCCACCGGCGTGTATGACAATATGTCCGGCAGCGTGATTATCATGGAACTGCTGCGCTATTTCGCCGCCCATCGTCCGGCGCGCACGGTAAAGTTCAACTGGTTCGGCTCGGAGGAGCAGGGCCTGCTGGGCTCCAAGGCCTGGACGGCCGCCCACGCGGAGGAGCTGGACAGGCATGTGCTGATGATCAATGTGGACGTAGCCGCCGCTACCCTGGGGCAGAACGCCGCTCCCGTGCTGGCCACCGAGGCTGCCGTGGGCTATGTGGATGCCCTTATGCACGAAGCCGGGTTCGCCTGCCAGGTGAAGCTGGATATCTACTCCAGCGACTGCATCCCCTTTGCCGACAAGGGCGTGCCGGCCATCAACCTGTGCCGCTTCGGCGCGCCCGGGGCGAACTACATCCATGACCGCCGCGACAGCCTGAAGAGCGCCTATATCGACGAAAAGTCCCTGGACATCACCCTGCAGCAGGCGCTGTTCCTGGCTTGCCGGGTGGTGAATGCCGCATCCTTCCCCATTGCCCGGGAAATCAGCGGCGAAATCCGTGACAAGGTAGACGAATACCTGTTCAGAAAGGAAGCCAAGAAGTAACATGCTGAACAAAATCAAGCGGATTCTTGCGGTGCTGGCACTGCTGAGCGCGGCCGTGTTTGTGGTGGCGGTGATTGGACTGCTGATAGCGGGAACCCTGCAGGAGCAGATGGCCTGGGTCTACGGGCCCATGGCGTGCTTCCTGATGCTTGGGCTGACGGCGCTGTTCATCAACTGGCTGCAGAAGAAAATTGCCGAGGCCAGGCAGGAGGGCGGCAGGTGATCACAGGCCGCTTTGCCCCCACCCCCAGCGGCAGGCTGCATTTGGGGAACATCCTATGCGCCATGCTGGCCTATCTGTCCGCCCGCAGCCGGGGCGGCAGGTTTCTTGTGCGCATTGAGGATCTGGACGTTCCCCGCTGCCCCCGCCGCCTGGGGGAGCAGGTGCTGAA
This sequence comes from uncultured Clostridia bacterium, assembly GCA_945877525.1. GTDB lineage: Bacteria > Bacillota > Clostridia > Christensenellales > Aristaeellaceae > UBA11524. Next base: position 7,166 of record CAMDVP010000120.1, read on the forward strand.
GGATTTGCGCTTCCTGGGCTTTGATTGGGACGAGGAACCCCTGTGGCAGAGCGAACGGGGGGACGTTTACCGGCATTATCTGGACGAGATGACCCGGCAGGGGCTGGTTTACCCCTGCTTTTGCACCCGTGCGCAGCTGATGGCCAGCCGCGCCCCCAACCAGGGTGATACCCAAACAGTGTACAATGGCGCATGTGCGCGCCTGTCTGCGGAGGAAGCCGCCCGCATGGCCCAAACCCGAGCGCCTGCCCTGCGCCTGCGGGTGCCGGATCGGGAAATGGCCTTCACGGACGGGCTGTATGGCTCTCAGCGGGAAAACCTGGCCCGGGACTGCGGGGACTTCATCCTCCGCCGCTCCGACGGGCTGTATGGCTATCAGCTGGCAGTGGTGGTAGATGATGCGCTCTCCGGCGTGAACGAGGTGGTGCGCGGGAGGGACATTCTCTCTGCTACGCCCCGGCAGATTTATCTGCAGGAGTGTCTGGGTTTTCCCACACCGTCTTATATTCACATTCCGCTGCTGACCGACGCGGATGGCCGCCGCCTGGCCAAGCGCGACCGCGACCTTGATTTGACCGAGCTGAGCCGCCGCCACTCCGTAGAGGAAATTCTGGGCATGCTGGCCTTCAGCGCGGGCATTCTGGAGGAATGCCGGCCCGCGTCCCTGCGGCAGCTGATTCCTGTCTTTGACTGGGGAAAGGTGCGCCGGGAGGACATGCGCCTTGCACGATGGGAGGCAGACGAATGACGCAGAAAAAGCCCTGCCGGTGCCTGCTGGCAAAGAGCGGTCAGGAGGACATGGCCCGCCTGGTGGCGGACTATCTGTCCACCCTGCCGGAGGAGCAGAAGGTTCCGGACGATATTTATCGTACCCGTCTGGTTCTGTGTGAGACCTGTGATGCGCTGCACAATGGCACCTGCGCCCTGTGCGGCTGCTATGTGGAGGCCCGCGCCGCCAAGCGCGGTTTGGGATGCCCCATGACGCCGCCGCGATGGCAGGCGGAGAAAAGCGGCGCATGATATCCCGCGCGGGACGATGGGGCTCATCAGGCGATGAAATACCACTTTTCCTTTCATATGTGCCGAAATGCGGGCGGTTATTCCCACCGTGCCGTGAAATTCATCTCAAAAAAACTGATGGAGGTTCCTTTATGCGCATTGCCCTTCGGAACTTGCCCTTCACTCAGGAGCAAATCGAACACCTGACCGGGATGATCCATGCCGTTGGGGGCGAGGCGTTCAGCCTGCCGGCGGACAGCGTGCCTGACGAGACGCTGCTGGCTTCCTGCGACGCGTTGATTGGCTATTTTCCGCCGGAAATGCTTGGCGGTCTGTCCCGGCTGAGGTGGCTGCAGGCTCCCTGCGCGGGGGTGGAGCGCTACTGCGCCGCGCTGCCGGAGGGCGCGGTGCTGACCAACTGTTCCGGGGCGTTTGGCATGGCGATTGCGGAATATCTGCTGGCGGGGCTGCTGGCGCTGTTCCGCCATTTGCCGGAATATCAGGCGCAGCAGCGGCAGGCGCTCTGGCAGCCTCTGGCACCCTGCCGCACGGTATGCGGAAGCGTGATTACCGTGGTGGGCATGGGGGACATTGGCAGCCATTTTGCCGCTCTGGTGAAGGCCATGGGTGCGACGGTGCGGGGGGTGTGCCGCACGCTTCGGGACGCGAAGGAACCCTATGACGAGGTGTATAC
>CAMDVP010000121.1 GCA_945877525.1 uncultured Clostridia bacterium
GTGTAGCCTGCGCCATGGGCGCAGAATACCGAATCCGGCGTGTCATCGGCCAGAGGATTGTAATGAGTCTGCTCAATGATCTCCGCCGCGTTGCGGCAGGGGGCGTAGCGGCTGGCCCACACCTGCAGGCTGCCCCGGCCCCGGGTCAGGGCCATGAAGTCCTCCTGCCATGGGGCAAACACCGCGTAGGGCGCTTCGCCTTTCATGCGGACAAGCTCGTCCTCATACACGGGCGGCTCCGTTTCGGCCTGCATGCGGCTCAGCGCCCCGGCCAGTGCGCCGTACTGTTCCGCCGGAGCCGCAATCTCAAAGCCACAGATGGGTTCCAGTAGTACGCTTTGGGCGTTCATCAGGGCATTGCGGATGGCGCGGTACACTGCCTGACGGAAATCGCCGCCCTCGGTGTGCTTCAGGTGGGCGCGGCCGGTGAGCAGCTCGACGGTCACATCCGTCAGCGGCGCGCCGGTCAGAACGCCTCTGTGCCGCTTTTCATATACATGGGTTTCGATCAGCCGCTGCCAGTTCAGCGCCAGGGTGTCCACATGGCACAGGCTGCGGAAGCCAAGGCCGCTGCCCGGCCTTGCGGGGGATATGCGCAGCCAGACCTCCGCATAGTGCCGCAGGGGCTCGTAGTGCGCGATGCCGATGGCGGGGGCAGCCACGGTTTCCTGATACAGCACCCGGCAGGGGCCGAAGGACACCTCATAGCCGAAGCGCTCCCACAGCAGCTGACGGAGCACCTCCAGTTGAATGCGTCCCATCACATGCACCGACAGGTGGCCGGTGCTTTCCTCCACCGCCAGGGAGGGCTCCTCGTCCTCCAGCATGCGCAGCGCCTGAAGCATGCGGAAGGCAGGCACAGCCTTTTCGTCCCACAGGACATCCGCGGCCATCATGGGTGTGGTGTGAAAAGCAACGTGCCCCTCCTCTCCCAACATGTCCCCGGGGCGCAGGCCCTCCAGCCCGGGCAGCGCCACCAGGTCGCCTGCGCCGGCCTGCTCCACCAGGCGGTATTTCGCCCCGTGATAGATGCGCAGCTCATTCACCTTTGCCGCGCCGCCGGGAAGCGGCAGCGTATCCTTCACCTGCAATGTGCCGGAAAGCAGCTTCACAAAACAAAGCCGCTGGCCCTGGGCGTCATGGCGCACCTGATAGCATCGGGCTGTCAGGGGCTGCGCGGTGCGGCTGCCATAATCGGTTTCGGTGAGCTGGCTGAAAACATGGAGAAACTCCGCCACGCCCCGCCCTTCCAGTGCTGCGCCCGCCATCACAGGGAACGCCTGCCGCCGGGCAATTTGCTCCCGCAGGGCACAGCGCCATGCCTGCGCGTCATATCCCGTGGAGAACAGCCGCTCCAGCAACGCTTCATCCTGAGCAGCCACGGCCTCCTGCAGGGGCTCGTCCATTTCACCTGTCTGCTGAAAATGTCGCAGATCCAGCATGTCCGGGGAAAGGCGGCGGCGCAGCTGCTCAAGCACGGCTTCCTGGTCTGCTCCGGAGCGGTCGATTTTGTTGAGAAAAACAAAGCAGGGAATGCGGTAGGCGCTCAGCAGCCGCCAGACGGTTTCGGTATGGCTCTGCACCCCTTCGGCGCAGCTGACCACCAGCACGGCATAGTCCATCACGGACAGGGCGCGCTCCATCTCTGTGGAAAAATCCACATGCCCGGGGGTGTCCAGCCAGTAGACGGTGTCATCCCCCAGGGAAAAGCAAGCCTGCCCGGAAAAGATGGTGATGCCCCGCTGCCTTTCCAGGGAATGCGTGTCCAGAAACGCGTCCTGATGATCTACCCGGCCCAGAGTGCGGATGGCGTGGGACAGGTACAGCACCTGCTCGGAAAAGGTGGTTTTGCCCGCGTCCACATGGGCCAGCACACCGACGGTTTTCTTCATGCCTGCGCCTCCTCTGCCAATAGGATAACGGGATGGACAATCGCTGTCAAGGCCAAAGAAAAAAGCCCGCCCGGGCTGGGCGGGAAAGCGCATCACCAGGTGCCGCAGGCGTCCTGATAGAAGGCGTCCATTTCCTCCTTGGTGGGGAACACGGCTACATACATCTGGTTGCCCATGGCGCCGGAGAGCGCGTCGGGAATGCGGGTCACCATGCGCATCTGCGCGGCATACTTGCGGGTCAGTTCGTCGTGGCTCAGGCGGAAATTCTTGCCGTCGCGCCGCCCGGCATAGGCACAATAGCGCCGCTCGCCGCAGGGTTTTTGGGTGCTGTCATAGGCAATCATATCCGCCCAGATCTTGTACACATCGGTGGAATTGGCGAAGTTCATCATGTCCGGGGAGAAGCCGCCGCAGGGGCGCATGTTGACCTCCAGGGCCACCACGTCGCCCTTCTTGCCCATGTGGGGATGATCGGTGGTCAGGCGGAAGAACTCGAAGTGGACAAAGCGGCTTTTCACCCCGAAGGATTTCACCGTGGCCCGGCCGGCGCGGCGGGTGTCCTCGGGCAGCTGGTTGACAATATAGTAGATGGAATTGTCGTTGGTGTTGACGATGTCCATGATGGAGTTGGGGGTCACGTTGCCCGTTTCAAAGATGGGCTCCCCATGGCTGTCGATGATGGCGTCATAGCTGTTGACCTCGGCGGTGATGAACTCCTCCATGATGTAGCTGACATGAGGTTCCTTTTCTGCCAGGAAGCTGCGCAGGCCCGCATCGTCCTTGAGTTTGTAGGTGTGGGAGGCGCCAACGCCGTTGTCGGGCTTGACGATGACGGGCCAGCCCACCTCGTCGATGAAGGCCTTGCAGGCGTCAAAATCATCCACAATGTGATACCGGGCGGTGGGGATGCCCGCAGCCTGGTAGTAGGGCTTCATCTTGGACTTGAACTTGATGCGCTCCATGTCCTCCACCTGGAAGCCGGAGGTAATGTGGAAATCGGTGCGCAGCATGGCGTCGCGCTCCAGCCAGTATTCGTTGTTGCTTTCCAGCCAGTCAATGCGGCCGTACTTGCTGATGAAGAAGGCCACGGCGCGGTACACCTCGTCATAGTTCTCCATGGAGCCGACCTTGTAATACTCGTGCAGGCTGCTCTTGAGCTCGGGCAACAGGGTGTCATAGGGCTGGTCGCCAATGCCCAGCACCCGCAGGCCGTTGTTTTTCAGCTCCCGGCAGAACTGCCAATAGTTGGTGGGAAAGTTGGGAGAAATGAATACGAAATTCTTCATACGATACGCCGCCCTTTCTGTCGGTTCTTTCCGGGATTACAGCACATGCTCCACATGGCAGGCCACCTGCCTGTACCACCATTCCCAGTCGTGCCGTACATCGTGGCCCCAGATGTCAAACCATATATGGATGCCCTTGTCCTGGCAGATCTGCTTCAGGCGGAAGGTGCTTTCCGGCACCTCCCAGGGCCCCTGCCCCACCACGATCACCGCCTTGTGCTGGTTGTACTGGCGGATGTAGGGGTGATCGGGGGACATGCCGCCCAGGTAGTGGACGGGGCTGTTGCGGTATACCGCGTCGTCCATGTAGCCGGGGAAGCCGTAGTCGGAGGTGTAGATGCCGCTGAGGGCCAGCAGGCCGTCAAACACATCGGGATAGCGGAAATACAGGTTGGCCGCGTGGGTCGCGCCCAGGCTGCATCCAAAGGTGATGATGCCCGGCGTGCCGTTCCAGCCATTGCGGTCGTTGGTCATGCTCTGGATGAAGGGAACGACCTCGTTGCGGATGTAGGCCATCCACTGCTCATGGCGGCGAATGCGGTGGTAGGCGTCATAGGTGGCGGAGTAGGTTTCCTTGTCAAGGGTGTCGATGGCGAACACCATGCAGCGGCCGCTGTCGATCCAGGGCGCCCAGGCCTCGGTCATACGGTAGTTCTCAAAATCGAAGAACCGTCCGTCCTGGCAGGGAATGAACAGCACCGGCCGTCCGGCATGGCCCCAAACCTTGATTTCCATCTCCCGCCCCAGGGACGGGCTGTACCATTTGGTGTAGTAGGTCTGCAATCCTTTCAACCTCCGTCAGTAGCGCTGATACATCAGGGTATTGATGAAGAAGGGCACCTGCTCCTCCCAGGAGGCCTCGCAGTGCTCTCCGCCGGGAATCAGGCGGCTGGTGAGCAACACCTGCCTGTCCAGCAGCTCCTTCACAATGCCGCTGAACATGGGCAGGATACCCTCATGATTCTGCAATTCCCGGGAGCCGTAGTCCATGTAAATCACCGTGTCCGGAGCCATGTCCGCCTGGCGGATCATGCGCCTGAGCCCCTTGGGCGCTACCCAGACAGAGGGCGAAAGGCATGCAGCCCGGGAGAATACCGCGTTGTATTCCACCGCGGCGTACAGGCTCATCAGCCCGCCCATGGAGCTGCCCGCGATGAAGGTGGCCTCCCGCTCGGGGAGGGTGGGATAGCGGCTGTCAATCATGGGCTTGAGGGTGTTTACCAGCCAGTCCATGTATCTTCGCCCTTTGCCTACAATGCGGCCGAACTTGGGATCGTTGAAGGTGAAGGGGGAGTATTCCTTCAGCCTTGCATAGTTCCGGCCGTGGTTGCATTCCACCGCCACAATGATCAGCGGCGTGCCGGTTTCATCCATATAATCCTTCATGCCCCAGGACTTGCCGTAGGTGGCGTCCGAATCGAAAAACACGTTGTGCCCGTCAAACATGTACAGCACGGGAAAGCGTGCGTCGGGGTCGTCGCCAAGCTGGTCGGGCAGATAGACGTATACGTTTCTCTCCATTTTGCCGGATAGCTGCGGAATGGCTACCGGCCATTTTTCGACCATGTACCTTACCTCTTTGCGTGATGTCAATGGGTGGCGAAAAACCACAGCCGTTAGTTTACCATAGAAAAGCAACGGGCACAAGCCAGACTGTGCCCGTTTTTCTGCATTTTCTTGGTTTTTCCGGGAAGGGTCAGTTGCCGCACTCCACGCTGATGGCGTTGAACAGGGAGAGCAGATCCTCCACCTGGGTGTGCTTTTTCTCCTCGCCGCCCTTGTCCAGCACAATCTGTCCCTGGTGCATCATCAACAGTCTGTCGCCGTACTGCACCGCGTGGCGCAGGTTGTGGGTGACCATCAGGGTGGTGAGATGCTTCTCCCGGACGATGCGGTCTGTCAGCTCCATGACGATTTCAGCGGTCTTGGGGTCGAGGGCGGCGGTGTGCTCGTCCAGGATGAGGAAGTCGATGGGGGTCATGGTGGCCATGAGCAGCGCCAGGGTTTGCCGCTGGCCGCCGGAGAGGTTGCCCACGGGCACGCCCAGCTTGTCCTCCAATCCCAGACCCAGGGGGGCCAGCATGTCGCGGTAGGCCTGGATGCGGGCGCGGTTGGTGCCGCGGGTCAGTCCGAAGGGACGGCCCTTGTTATCCGCCATGGCCAGGTTTTCCAGGATGGTCATGGTAGGGCAGGTACCCTTGGCGGGATCCTGATAAACCCTTCCCATGCGGCGGTAGCGGCGGAATTCCTTCACTTTGGTGATGTCCTCCCCGCCGATGCGGATGGTTCCTGCCTCCACGGGAATGGTGCCGCAGAGTATGTTCAGCATGCTGGTTTTGCCCGAGCCGTTGCTGCCCACCACCGTCACGAAGGAGTGATCCTCAATCCGCAGGTTGAAATCATGGAACAGGCTGGTTTCATGCACGGTACCGGGGTTGTAGATTTTTGTGATTGCGTCAAATTCAAGCATGGATGCGCACCTTCTTCCTCTTGGCCTGGCTCATCACAAGGATCAGCAGGAACAAAACGGCGGTGATCAGCTTCATGTTGGTGGCTTCCAGCCCCAGGGAAATGGCGATGGACACGCAGGCCTTGTAGAGGATGGAGCCCAGAATGGCCATGGTGGTGCTTTTCATGAAGGAGGCGCGGCGGAACAGATTGGTGCCGATGATCACCGACGCCAGGCCGATGACCATGGTGCCTGTGCCCATGGAAATGTCAAAGAACCGCTGCTGCTGGCACATCACGGCCCCGGCCAGGGCCACCAGGGCGTTGGCGATCATCAGACCCATGATTTTCACCATGCCCTGATCCCGCGCCAGGGTGGTGACCACGGCGGCATTATCGCCTGCGGCACGCAGAAGATACCCTGCCTTGGTTTTGAGAAACCAGTCCAGCAGGAGCTTGGCAGCCAGGGCGATCAGCAGAATGGTAAGCGCCGTGGCATAGGGGGCGATCCATGGGGGAAGGGACTTGGTGAAGCCGTTGCGGAACAGGGTTTCGCCGGAGAAGAGGGGCAGGTTGGCCTTGCCAGCGATATTCAGGTTGATGGAATACAGCCCGGTCATGGTGATGATGCCGGAGAGCAGGTCGCGCACATGGCACTTGACGTGGATCAGCCCCGTTACCAGCCCTGCCAGCGAGCCAGCCAGCAGCGCGCACAGAAGCGTCAGCCATGGGGGCATGCCCTGCAGCGTCAACACCGCGGATACCGCCGCGCCCAGGGGAAAGGAGCTGTCCACCGTCAAATCGGGAAAGTCCAGAATGCGGTAGGTAATCAGCAGCCCCAAGGCAAGAATGCCGTAAATCAGGCCCTGCTCAAGAATGCTCAGGATCATGGTTCAACCTGCTTTCTCTCGCGTGTGAGATGAAATCGGCCCATGCCGGAATACGCCCAGCCGGCAAGAAGGACAGCCGGCTGGGCAGGTGGGATGGCTCGCAATACGCTTATTCGGCCATGACGTCGATGGCGCGCTCGGCCAATTCGGCGGGAAGCTCGATGCCGTACTGGGCCATGGCGTCCTTGTTCACATACAGGTAGGAGTTGGTGATGATTTCAAAGGGAATGTCCTGTGCCTGGGCCTCACCCTTGAGCACCTTGGCGGCCATGCGGCCGGTCTGGCGGCCCAGCTCCAGATACTCAATGCCCTCAGCGGCCGCGCAGCCCAGCTTGACCTGCTCAATCTCGCTGCCGAACACGGGCTTGCCGGCCTCTTGGGACTTCTCCAGCACCACGGCCAGGTAGGACACCACGGTGTTGTCGGTCAGGTTGGTGGTGCAGTCCACCTGGGGCAGCAGGGCGTCCAGGGCCATGGGGATGTCCGCGCCCGCGGAAATGCCCTTGTCAATAATCTCAAAGCCGTAGTCGGGAGCAATACGCCTGTACTCGGCCAGGGTGGAATCGCTGTTGGTTTCGCTGGTGGTATGCAGGATGCCGATCCTGGTGGCTTCAGGCATCAGGGCGCGGATCATCTTCAATTGGGCCTCCACAGGCAGCGCGTCGGAGGTGCCGGTGATCTGCCCGGGGTTGGTGCCGTCCGCGCCCGCCAGCTGGCAGCCCACGGGATCGCTCACGGCGGTGTAGATCACGGGAATGTTTTTGTCCTGCGCCACGTTGAAGGCGGCCATGGCGGCGGGGGTGGCGATGGTGCAGATCATATCAGCCTTGCCGGCCATGCTGTCGGCAATCTGGGCGCAGATGGCGGTGTCGGCCTGGGCGTTCTGAATATCAAAGACAACGTTCTCGCCCTCGATAAAGCCTTCCTCAGCCAGGCCCTCGATAAAGCCCTGGCGGCAGTTGTCCAGGGAGCCGTGCTCGGCAAACTGGATGATGCCGATGGTCAGCGTCTGGGTTTCAGCCAGGGACAGGGAAGCAAAGGAGAACACCATCATCAGGGTCACAAGCAGGGCTACGAACTTCTTCATGGTCATCATGGGGTACCGTCCTTTCTCGTCTCATCTCGTCTCGTCCTGGTAGGGAAGCTCCCGATTGAGATTCCCTGGAATAACAAAACGCCCCAGTCACATTTGACTGAGGCGGTATTCCCGCGGTGCCACTCAGCTTCGTCCAAAGGACGCGCTCATCTCGCATACACAAGGATATGCGCCGCGCTGATAACGGGTGCGGAGCCCGTTTCTTCCTACTTGGTTCGGAAGAACCCTCAGGAGTCCATTCGCTCCCACCGCACGCACCGCCGTTCCACTATCGGCGGCTCCCTTTGCCGTGCTGAGAGGGAGGTACTACTCTCCGTCGCAGGTTTGCTCTTGGATTGATGACAGCATACACCATCTTTCCGCCGATGTCAAGGGGAATCTGAATGTTTTTCTCTTGTTTTTTCCCAAAAGCTACATGCTTTTTTCGTCGGACGATGAACCGTCAGGGGGGGCTGCTGCGTCTAATAAGTGTACCCGGGTGGAATAGACGGCGGAGGAGGCGCATAGGCTGATGATGTGTGCATGTGGCGAAGCAGGCTTGGAACGCACAAGAAAAACGCCGGACCCTTTCTCAGGATCCGGCGATGTGCGGCCGACGGGACTTGAACCCGTACCCATTGCTGGACACGCCCCTCAAACGTGCGCGTATGCCGATTCCGCCACGGCCGCATGCCGTAAACAGCAAAACCTATTATACCGGCAGAGTTGGGATTTGTCAAGCGCCGAAATGGAAAAATCTCTTTGCGCGGGCATTGGGATATGGTTGACCGGCGCATGGAAACATGCTATTGTCAAGCCGTGCATGTCCGATCATTCGGGAGGAAGGCATGAAGAAAGTCCGGGGAGAAATGCCGCTGCTTCGCCTGGCGCAGGGTACGCTGATCGGGCTGGGCGCGGTGCTGCCGGGGGTGTCCGGCGGGGTGCTGTGTGTGGTGTTCGGCGTGTACGGGCCGCTGCTGCGTTTGCTGGCGGATCCGCTGCACCGCTGGCGCGAGGGATTGCGGACGCTCTGGCCGGTGCTGCTGGGGGCGGCGCTGGGCTTCCTGGGGGTGGCGCGGCTGCTGGGGTTTTTCCTGGAGCGCTATCCAGCCCCGTCGGTTTGCCTGTTCGTGGGGCTGATCGCGGGCATGCTGCCCTCTCTGCTGCGTCAGGCAGGGGAAAAGGGCCGAAGCCCCGGCTCGTGGCTGACGCTGGTGCTTGCGGCCGGGGCGATGCTTGGGCTGCTGGCGGGGCTGCGGGCGTTGG
>CAMDVP010000122.1 GCA_945877525.1 uncultured Clostridia bacterium
CTGCTGGACGAGGGCTGCACGCTGCCCTTTATTGCCCGTTACCGCAAGGAACAGCACGGCTCACTGGACGACCAGAAGCTGCGGGAAATCTCCGAGCGGCTGACTTCCCTGCGGGCGCTGGAGGCGCGGCGGGGAGAAATCGCTGAATCGCTGAAGAAGCTGGAGGTCTGGACGGAGGAACTGCAGGCGGCCCTCGAAAAGGCTGCTACCATGGGGCAGCTGGAGGACATCTACCGTCCCTACCGCCCCAAGCGCCGCACCCGGGCCATGATTGCCCGGGAGAAGGGTCTGGAACCCCTGGCGGATACGGTGCTTCTGCAGATGAGCCGGGCGAAAACTCCGGAGGAGCTGGCGGAGGGGTTTGTCGACCCGGAGAAAGGCGTGGAGAATGCCGAGCAGGCGCTGCAGGGGGCCATGGACATCATTGCCGAGCGCATCAGCGACGACCCTGCCGTGCGCACGAAGCTGAAAAGTCTGTATCAGCGGGAATGTGTGGTGCGCACAAGACAAAGCGGCGACGCGGACAGCGTGTACCGCATGTATTACGATTACAGCGAACCCCTGCGGCAGATGCCCTCCCACCGGGTACTGGCCATGAACCGCGGCGAGAAGGAGGGGTTTCTCAAGGTGGGCCTTGAGGTGGGCGAGGGCGGTGTGCAGCGGGTGATTCAGTCGGATTATGTGGCGCACACGGGCAGCCTGGCCACGGAATATGTGATCCGTGCCTGTGAGGACGCCTACACCCGGCTGATTGCCCCCTCCCTGGACACGGAGCTTCGGGGCGACCTGACCGCAAGGGCCCAGACGGCGGCCATCCGCGTCTTTGCCATGAACCTGAAACCGCTGCTCATGCAGCCGCCGGTACGCGGACGGGTGGCCATGGGCCTTGACCCGGGCATCCGCACGGGATGCAAGGTGGCGGTGGTGGATCCCACCGGCCGGGTGCTGGATACCGGGGTGATTTTCCCCTTGCCCAGCCATGGCAGGGTGGCACAGGCCAAGGCTACTGTGGAAGGGCTGATCCGCAAGCATGGCGTTTCCATCGTGGCCATTGGCAACGGCACGGCCAGCCGGGAGACGGAGCAGTTCTTCGTGGAGGTCATGCATGAAATGAACCTGGGCGATCGCCTGAGTTACATGGTGGTCAGCGAGGCGGGTGCGTCGGTGTATTCCGCGTCGAAGCTGGCAGCGGAGGAATTCCCGCAGTTTGACGTGAGCCTGCGCTCGGCGGTGTCCATCGCAAGGCGTCTGCAGGATCCTCTGGCAGAACTGGTCAAGATTGATCCCAAGGCCATCGGCGTGGGACAGTATCAGCACGATTTGAAGGAAAGCGAGCTGGACGAAGCGCTGGACGGCGTGGTGGAGGACTGCGTGAACGCCGTGGGCGTGGATGTGAACACTGCCAGCCCGTCGCTGCTCAGCCATGTGGCGGGGGTCAGCAAGGCGGTGGCGAAGAATATCGTGGCCTACCGCGAGGAGAACGGCGCGTTCACCTCCCGCGCGCAGCTGAAAAAGGTGCCCAAGCTGGGCCCGAAGGCCTTCGAGCAGTGCGCGGGCTTCCTGCGCATTCCGGGCGGAAAGGATTTGATGGAGAACACCGGCGTGCACCCGGAAAGCTACGATGCGGCGCGCAAGCTGCTGCGGCGTTTCGGTCTCTCGGAAGCGGAGGCCGCTGCAGGCATGCTACGCCCTTTGGCGGAAGAGGCGGGCTATGAGCGCCTGGCGGCCGAACTGGAGGTGGGCGAGCCGACGCTGCGGGACATTGTGGCGGAGCTTTCAAAGCCTGGACGCGATCCCCGCGACGAGCTGCCGCCGCCCCTCCTGCGCACGGACGTGATGGACATAGACGATCTGGCCCCGGGCATGGAGCTGAAGGGCACGGTGCGCAATGTGACGGATTTCGGGGCGTTTGTGGATATCGGCGTGCACCGGGACGGACTGGTGCATATCAGCCAGTTCGGCGGGCGAAGGATCAATCACCCCAGCGAGGCTGTCCGCGTGGGCGATGTGGTGACGGTGTGGGTGCTGGAGGTGGACAAGCAGAAGAACCGCATCAGCCTGACCATGCGCCGCCCGGCCCCGAAGAAGGAATAAGGCGAGAGTTTCTGCGTTGTCTCAGGATGCGATGTGGAAGAACTGACCTTATCTTCAAACAGAAAGTTGACGGGGAGGTGGGATGATGATGATCGTGGGCAGTATCCTGATACTGATTGCGGGAGTGCTGATGCTGTTTTTCCCTAATATGGTATATAGTATTACCGAAAGCTGGAAGTCTTATGCCTCCAGTGAACCGTCTGAGTTATACTTGATCCATACTCGTATCGGTGGTATTCTCTGCGCCATCGTAGGTATTACAGGAATCATTGTGGGCATTATGCTGTAAATTCCAGTTTGCTGAACAATGCTTCATACCGACCATTGAATCCTCTGCGCTGCTTTGCATCTATCCTTCCGCAGCGTTTCCTGTTTCATGAGCAACGCCCGACCAGCCGCGGCCTTCCATATGGGAAGCCGCGGCTTTGCCGTTGCTCAGCGCGGAATTCAGACAGGAAAATGTCGCTTTCCGATGGGAACTATGGACAGGACAAACCGCATATGCTATCCTTTGAGCCAGGGAGGTTGATAAGCAATGATTCAGTTTGAGCACGTTGTGAAGCAGTACGGCGGCGGCAGCGTCCGCGCGGTGGACGATTTGAACCTGCATGTGGGCAAGGGCAAGGTCTTTGGCTTTATTGGCCCCAACGGCGCGGGCAAAACCACCACCATCCGCCTGATGACCGGCATTCTCACGCCAAGCTTGGGACGGGTGCTGATAGGCGGGCATGACATGGCCAGGGATCCCATTGAGGCCAAGCGGCTCATCGGCTTTGTGCCGGACAGTCACGAATTGTACGACCGCCTGACGGGCATGGAATACCTGAACTTCATGGCGGACGTCTATCAGGTGGACGCAAATCGCCGCAAGGAGCACATCGAGAAATATCTGAACCTGTTTGAGCTGGAGGATGCCGCAGGCGAGCAGATTCGCTCCTATTCCCGGGGCATGAAGCAGAAGCTGACCATCATCGGCGCGCTGATCCACCAGCCGCCGGTTTGGGTACTGGACGAGCCTATGGTAGGTCTGGATCCCCGGGCGGCGCACCTGCTCAAGGAGGAAATGCGCCGCCACTGCGAGGCGGGCAATACAGTGTTCTTCTCCACCCATGTGCTGGAGGTGGCTGAGAAGCTGTGCGACGAGATTGCCATCATCGACCATGGCCGCCTGGTGGCCGAGGGCACCATGGAGGCGCTGCGCTTGGGCGAGAAGGGCGCGAGCCTGGAGGATTTGTTCCTGCAGCTGACGGATGCGGAGGCGGTGGAGGCATGAGAGAGTACAAGCTGCTGCTGGGGCTGGCCCTGCGCAACCGCCTTGCGGCCTTCCGCGCGGGCAGCTGGAAGCGGGAGGGCGGCAAGCTGGATAAGGGCCGTATCGCATCCACGGTGGTGATGGTGCTGTGCATGGGCATCATGGCGGCGTTTATCATCTTTGTGGAGGTTACCCTTTTCAAGGCGCTGAAGCTGGTGGGACAGCCGGCGCTGCTGCCTGCCATGGCCATGCTCATGAGCATGATGTCCACGCTTCTGCTGGGATTTTTCCATGTGCTGTCCGGGCTGTATTTCAGCCGGGACACAGTGTGGATGGCCTATCTGCCGGTGCGCTCCCGCACGGTGCTGGCAGCGAAAATGACGGAGATCTGGCTTGGGGAGGAACTGTTCTGCGCGGCGGTGCTGCTGCCGGGCTTCATCCTCTACGGCACCTACCTGAAGGCGGATGCGCTCTACTACCTGCGCATGGTGCTGGTGGTGCTGCTGACGCCGGTGATCCCCCTGTCCATCGCGGCGCTGCTGACGACGCTCCTGGCCCGGGCGACTGCCCTGAGCCGCAACAAGGAGACCTGGGTCATGGCGGGCTCCGTGCTGCTGGTGGCGGTTGTGCTGACCCTGGAGATGACCGTGCTGCCGAAGATTCCTGATGACGCGGACGTGATGTATTTTGCAGGGCTGCTATTGTCGAAGGAAGGCTTGCTGAACATGCTGGCCGGGGCCTTCCCGCCGGTCTTGTGGGCGGTGCATGGCATGAACGGCAGCCTTAGCGAGTTCCTGCTCTTTGTGGGCGTGTGCGCGGCTGCCGCCGTGCTGATGCTGGCGCTGCTGGGGCGGGTGTACCTGCCGATTTGCCTGAAGCAGACTGAGCAGGGCGTGCGCCGCCGCCGTGGCGTTCGCAAGGCCGAGCATTGGAAGCAGCGCAAACCCCTGTGGGCGCTGGTGTACCGCGAGTGGAATGAAATCATCAAGACCCCTGCCTATGCCTTCAACTGCCTGAGCAGCGTGATTATTTTCCCGTTGATTGCGGGCATGATGTACATGACATTGTCCTCCCAGGGGGGAATGGGCGAGGCGATGTCGGCGCTGTCTGAACTGATCCAAATGGGCTCGCCCCTGGACATCACCCTGGTGCTGGCGGCAGCCATGGCCTTTGGATGCTTCATGAATCCGGCTGTGGCTACGGCGGTCAGCCGTGAGGGACACCGACTGGAGATCAGCCGCATGTTGCCGGTGACCGCCGGCATACAGCTGGCAGCCAAGCTCATTATGGGAATGATGATTGACGTGATTACCGTGGGTGTGGCGGCTGTGATTGTAGCGGCTGCGATTCCGCAGTTTATCGCCATGCTGATTCCGGCAGTGGTGCTGGCGCTGATGGTCTCCTTTGCCATCTCCGCCATGAACCTCACCCTGGATGCCATCCGGCCTAATCTGCACTGGGTCAATGAGACGCAGGTCATCAAGCAAAGCGCCAATGTGGCCTTTGGCATGCTGATAGGCATTGTGCTGTTTGCCCTGCCGGTGGTTTGCGCTGTGCTGCTGCATGGCGCGGGGGCTGCAAGCCGCATGGCTGCAGTGGTAGCCGTGCTGACGGTGGAATGCCTGGCAGGCTTCATGATGATAAAGCATGTGGCTGCGAAGCGCTATGCCGCCCTGGAAGCCAGCGACTGATCGATTATTCCAAAGCCCTCCGCCTGCGCGGGGGCTTTTCTGATGGGGAAAAGTTCCATGAACGTTCCGCAGGGAAGGATTTTTGCTCCTGCAGGGAGAATAATAAGCGACTGGAAAGGATGGCGCTGCATGGGACGGACGTGGGTCAGGGTGCTTCTGTGGATATGCGTAACGCTGAATGCCGCGCTGATTTTCGCCTTTTCCTGCCAGAGCGGCGAAAAGTCCATGGATGCGAGCGACCAGATGGTGCTGCCCCTTGTGGAGTGGGTCTATCATGCCCGGCCCGATATGCCGCGCAAGACGCTGGAGGGCCTGTACTGGACGCTGCAAACCGTGGTTCGCAAAGGCGCGCATTTCCTGGAATACGCGTTGCTGGGCTTTCTGACGCTTTTGCTTGGCGAAAGCTGTTCCTGGCGAGGCCGGGGCTGGATTGCCTGGGGAGGGGGCACCCTGTACGCCGTGACGGACGAGGTACACCAGCTTTTTTCCGATGGGCGGTCGGCCCAGGCAACCGACGTTCTGCTTGACAGCGCAGGCGTACTGGCGGGCGTGCTTGCGGCTATGCTGACCCTTTCCCTGACGCGAAGGCTGATCGGGAGCGAACACAAAAGGAGGAAATAACATGCTGAGCATTCATGAACTTTATGACCTGAGCCATACCATGGCGGCGGATTATCTCTCGGGCTTCACCTATCCCTGGGAGGCCCTTGGCGGCATCAAGAGCCTGATTGTCAGCCTTGGGGAAAAGCTGGATCCCGACGAATACCGGGAGGTGTCTCCTCAGGTGTGGGTGCACAAAACGGCGAAGGTGGCCCCCACGGCCTTCCTTGGCGCGCCCTGCATCATCGGCGCGGAAACCGAGGTGCGGCATTGCGCGTTTATCCGCGGCGCGGCATTGGTAGGGGAGCACTGTGTGGTGGGCAATTCGGTAGAACTGAAGAACGTGATTCTCTTTGATAATGTGCAAACTCCCCACTACAATTATGTGGGCGACAGCATTCTGGGCTACAAGTCCCATATGGGCGCGGGCTCCATTACCTCCAATGTGAAGCAGGATCAGCGCCCGGTGGTGGTGCATGCCCCGGAGGGCAATATGGAAACCGGCTTGAAAAAGTTTGGCGCGATGCTGGGCGATTTTGTGGAAGTAGGTTGCAACAGCGTGCTGAACCCCGGCACGGTGATTGGCCGGCACAGCAATATTTATCCGCTTTCCAGCGTGCGGGGCGTGGTGCCTGAAAACCACATCTGGAAGACGGGCAGCGTGGTCGTACCCAAAAAGGCGCGGTAAGTGCGGGGGGAAAAAAAGAAGGAAACATGTTCCGTTCGGGCCGTTCTTTACATCGGGATGGAAGTATGATAGAATAGCGGTGTCGGAAAGAAAAAAGGCCGCGTGTGCCGCTTTCGATGGAGCGGCCTCCTCCGGCACCGAATCCCTTGCAGAGCAGGAATCAGCAGGCTTTCCCGGGACGCGGGATGCACCGGCGCGGCGGGAAAGTCTGAGCAGGAATGTATATACGCCGCCTGTTGAAGCCTGACAGGCGGCGTTTCCATGAAGGATACAACCCATACGACAAGGAGTGCAGCATGGATAAAGAGAGCGGGACGAAGCGCAGGCCTGTCTGGCTGGAAAAGCTGCGGATCAACAAATGGCAGCTGATGGTCTATGACCTTGCTGTATTTGTGATCGTGACCATTTTCCTGCTGGTTATTTATTCGGGCGATTATCCGCTTCCAACCATTTCTATTATCATACAAACGGCCCTGGCGCTGGTCAGCGTGTTCGGGTGCCGCATCATCGGCGGTGTCTACCGGCAAATCTGGCGCTATGGCGGGATCCAGTGCTATATCCGTCTGCTTGTGACCGACTTCATTGCTTTCTGCCTGTTCTGCGTGACCGGGCGAATGCTGAGCAAGCCCTATCAGATCATCTTTGTCCGCGCGCTGTCCATCAGCACGCTGAACCTGCTGGGAGCGCTGGCAATCCGCATGATCTATCGTTACGCCTACAAGTGCGGCAACCAGGAATCGCGCATCGGAAGGCTTCTGCTGCTCATTCTCCGCATTTTCTCCGGCCATGACGTTGATCGGGAGAATGACACCCGGCGGATCAAGGTTGCCATCATCGGCGCGGGCCGCGTGGGTGTAAGTCTGGCGGAGGAACTGTTCAACAACCCTGCCGCGGCATATCTGCCACGGTGCTTTGTGGACATCAGCAGCGAAAAAGTGGGCCGTGAAATTCATGGCATTCCTGTGTACCCGGATGACGAAAATGTGCTTGTGCGCCTGCGCGCGCTGGAAATACAGGAGGTTGTGTTTGCCATCCCTTCCGCTGACGCGGCAAAGAAGCAGACCCTCTACGAGCGCTACAAGCAGTCCGGCTGCAGGATCAAGGTGTATGATTACCCAACCATGCAGTCGGCGGGCGGCAAGCGATCCATGCGAGACTTCGATATTGAAGAGCTTCTGTTCCGCAAGGCGCTGGTGGTTATGGATGAAAAAACGAAAGCATATTACCGGGACAGGGTGATCCTCATCACCGGCGGAGGCGGCTCCATCGGTTCGGAACTGTGCAGGCAGCTGGCGAAAATGGACCCGAAGCAGATCATCATCCTCGATATTTACGAGAACGGCGCCTATGATGTGCAGCAGGAGCTGAAAATGCTTTACGGCGACCGGTTGGATTTGCGGATTGAGATTTGCTCCATTACCCATGTGAAGGCGCTGGAGCGGGTTTTCCGAAAATACCATCCGCAAATTG
Source organism: uncultured Clostridia bacterium (assembly GCA_945877525.1). Classification (GTDB taxonomy): domain Bacteria; phylum Bacillota; class Clostridia; order Christensenellales; family Aristaeellaceae; genus UBA11524. The sequence goes on from CAMDVP010000122.1 coordinate 7,796, forward strand.
TCATCAACGCTGCGGCGCATAAGCATGTTCCGCTGATGGAAAGCAACTGCATCGAGGCCATCCACAACAATGTGTTTGGTACGGAAAACCTGGTGACGCTCTGCGAAGAATATGGTGCGGAGCGGTTTATGATGGTCTCCACGGACAAGGCGGTCAATCCCACCAACGTCATGGGCGCCACCAAGCGCATGTGCGAGATGATTGTGCAAAGCGCAAGCACCTGCGGCAAGGTGAAGTACAGCACCACCCGTTTTGGAAATGTGCTGGGCTCGGCCGGCTCGGTGATTCCCCTGTTCAAGCGGCAGATTGCCAACGGCGGCCCGGTTACCCTGACGGACAAACGGATTATCCGCTATTTTATGACCATCCCGGAGGCAAGCCAGCTGGTGCTAACCTCAGGAGCCATGGCCAATAACGGCGAGCTGTTTGTGCTGGACATGGGGCAGCCGGTAAGAATTCTCGACCTGGCGGAAAGCATGATCCGTCTATCCGGGGCGCAGGGAATTGAAATTGTTGAAACAGGGCTGCGGCCCGGTGAAAAGCTTTACGAGGAACTGCTGGTGAAAACGGAACAGCTGGGCAGAACAGACAATGACCTGATTTTTGTCGAGCATGATACGCCGCTGAGCCGCGAGGAGATCACCCGGAAGCTGCAGGAGCTTCAGCGCGCCTGCGACACCGGCGACGATGAGGAGGCGCGAAGCGCGCTGCGCAGGGTGGTGCCGACCTACTACAGGCCGGAGGAGATCAACCGCGACGTGGGCGAGGATGCCAACGCAGCCCGGAAGGAAAACCGGCGGGCAGCGGCTGTGTAACGTAGGGAAAGGTAGAAAACGCACCTGACCATAGACAGAGCAGTCGAATAAACCATATCACAAAGCAGCGCTGGTCGCAAAACAATGCGGCCGGCGCCATTTTGATACAATTCTTATTCTAAAAGAATATTATATTGTCTTGCACTAAAAGTATAGCTTCAACAGAGCGGCCCCGAAGGTTTCCAAAGGGCGACGGCTCGCCAGTGGCGAGTCCGCCGAAGGCGGAAGTCGAAAGCGG
>CAMDVP010000123.1 GCA_945877525.1 uncultured Clostridia bacterium
CATCCGCCTCAACGGCATGACCGCCGGGGAAACCACCGCCCTCACCCTCGCCATGCGTGACTCCGGCGATGTATGCGATCTCTCCGCCATCCCCGGCGTGAAGGTGGACAAGCACTCCACCGGCGGCGTGGGCGATACCACCACCCTCGTCCTCGCGCCCCTGGTGGCGGCCTGCGGCGTTCCCGTGGCCAAGATGAGCGGCCGGGGCCTGGGCCACACCGGCGGCACCCTGGACAAGCTGGAGTCCATCTCCGGCCTTTCGGTGGAGTTGACGGAGGAGCGCTTCATCCGCCAGGTGCAGGACATCGGCGCGGCCGTCATTGGGCAGACAGGCGCCCTGGCCCCAGCGGACAAGACGCTCTACGCCCTGCGGGACGTGACCGCCACCGTGGACAGCCTTCCGCTGATTGCCTCCTCCATCATGTCCAAGAAGCTGGCCTCCGGCGCGGACGCCATCGTGCTGGACGTCAAAACCGGCTCCGGCGCCATTATGCAGACGCTGGAAGGATCCATCGAACTGGCAAAGGCCATGGTGGATATCGGCGCCCTGGCAGGCAAGCCGGTTACGGCGGTGGTCACTGGCATGGAGCAGCCCCTGGGTACCCATGTGGGCAACGCCCTGGAGGTCAAGGATGCCATCGATGTGCTCTCCGGCCGCACCCGGGGCGACCTGCTGGCGGTGTCCCTGCTGCTGGGTGGGCACATGCTGGTGCTGGCCGGACGCGCCGCTACCCCTGAGGAGGGAAGCGCGCTGCTGCAGGAAGCGCTGGATTCCGGCCGGGGACTGCAGAAATTCAGGGAGATGATCGCCGCCCAGGGCGGGGATCCTGCCGTGTGCGACGATGTGACCCTTCTGCCCCAGCCAGCGGTGATCCGCCAGGTGGCCGCAGGCCACACGGGCTATGTGAAGGATATGGATACCATGGCCCTGGGACTGGCAGCGCAGGCCATGGGCGCGGGACGTATCCGCAAGACAGATGCGCTTGACTACTCCGTTGGCTTCATCCTGCCCGTGCGCATAGGCGACCGGGTGGAGAAGGATACGGAGCTGTGCACCCTCTACGCCCGCAATGAGGAGGAAGCGGCCCGGGCCGAAGCATCCATCCGCGGAGCTATTACCTTCTCTGATGCGCCTGTGGAACGTCCGCCGCTATGCTATGCCGTGGTGACCCGGGACGGCGTGACCCGATGAACCGGCATGCTGCCTATGTGCGGGAGGTTCCCGGAAGCCGCTGCGCGGTGCTGTTCGTCCACGGCATTTTGGGTACGCCGAGATTCTTCGACTTTCTGCTGCCGGATATTCCGCCGGACTGGACGGTGCACAATGTGCTGCTTTCCGGCCATGGCGGGGATGTGCGCGACTTTGCCCATGCCTCCATGGCGGCATGGCGCAGGCAGGTGGCGTCGGAGCTTTCCTGCCTGTCCGCCGCCCATGAGAGGGTGATTGTCTGCGGACATTCCATGGGGACGCTTCTGGCCATTGACGCGGCCCATGCCCATCCCGAGCAGGTGCAGGGGCTTCTGCTGCTGGCGGTGCCGGTACGCCTGTCGCTGGATGTTCACAGCTGCCTGCGCTCCATAGCCCTGGCTCTTGGCATGAGGAATGCAGACCGGGAGGAAACCCGGGCACTCACCCGTGCCTATGGCGTGTCCGCCGACCGGCGGGTGTGGCGCTACGCGGGCTGGGTGCCCCGGTATCTGGAATTGTTTGGGGAAATCGCTGCGGTGCGCCGCATGCTGCCTGACCTTAAAACCCACGGCGTGGCTTTGCAATCGGCCCGGGATGAGATGGTATCCCTCCGCTCGCTGCGCTGTCTGGCACGGTGCCCCGCTCTGCAGATCGGGCTGCTTCCGGGCTCCGGGCACTACGCCTATGCCCCGGAGGACGAGAAGCGCATTCATCAGGCATTGCTGGCGCTGGTGGCAAAGGCATGATGGGCGGCAAGTTTTTTCTTTGTTCTGAAACGGCCTGCGGCGTTGACGCGGGCCGCTTGCCGTGTTAGGATGATTGCTGTTCACATGATGACAAAGGGGTCATTGACCAATGAGCAAGTCCTTTCTGCAGGGCGTGAAGCACGGTATTCCCATTGCGCTGGGCTATCTGTCGGTATCCTTTACCTTCGGTATGAAGGCCGTGGGCGACGGTCTCACCTGGGCCCAGGCAGTGCTGATTTCCATGACCAACGTCACCAGCGCCGGCCAGTTTGCCGGCCTGCCGCTGATGGTGGCCCAGGCCAGCCTGATTGAGGCGGCGCTCACCCAGCTGGTGATCAACCTCCGTTATGCGCTGATGAGCCTGTCGCTTTCCCAAAAGCTGGATCATACTATGACCACCCTGCACCGGATGGTCTTTTCCTTCTGCAACACGGATGAGATTTTCGCCGTGGCCTCCAGCCAGCCGGGGAAGGTGGGCAAGTGGTATCTCTACGGGCTGATGTCTACCCCCTGGCTGGGCTGGGCGCTGGGAACGCTGCTGGGCGCTGTGGCGGGGCAGTTGCTGCCGGTGTTTTTCCGGCAGGCACTGGGCATTGCCATCTACGGCATGTTTCTGGCCATTATTCTGCCTCCGGCGCGCAGGGAGCGGCCCGTGCGGGTGGTGGTGCTGCTGGCGGTGGGCATGAGCCTGTGCTTCCGCTATCTGCCTGTGCTTAACCGGCTGTCCAGCGGGTTTGTGATTATTATCTGCGCGGTGGTGGCCTCCGCCGTGGGCGCGCTGCTGTTCCCGGTAAAGGAGGATGCGCCGTGAGCTGGACGAATTTCTTCCCCTACCTGATTGTCATGGCCGGGGTGACCTACCTGATCCGCATGCTGCCCATGACAGTGTTCCGCAGGGAAATCAAGAGCGTGTTTGTGCGGTCCTTCCTGCATTATGTGCCCTATGCGGTGCTGGGCGCCATGACGTTTCCGGATGTGCTGTATGCTACGGGCAATCTGTGGACGGCGCTGGCGGGGCTGGTGGTGGCAGTGCTGATGGCCTGGCGGGGCTGGAGCCTGCTGACGGTGGCTGTGGGCGCGTGCCTGGCAGTGGCTGCGGCCCAGGGCGTGATGATGGTGCTGTGATTGGAAGGGGCGCTTTCCCGGGAGGGGGAGCGCCCCTTGTGCACCCGATTTTTTCCCGGCGTGGGAGGGGTTCATGACCCTGTGTCGAATTTCCTACTTTATCTTTGACTGATACAGGAGGCGGCGCAGGATGAAGCTGATCTGTTTGGGTGTGAACGGCCCCTTTCCCGCGGCGGAGGGCGCGACCTCGGGTTATCTGGTGGCATCGGGGAATGCGCGGCTGATGCTGGACATGGGCAGCGGCACGCTCTCGGCGCTGACCCGCTATATGCCTCCGGAGGGCCTGACGGCGGTGCTGCTGTCCCACTGGCATTTTGACCATTGCAGCGACATGCTGCCGCTGATTTACCGCATGGAGAGCCTGCTGACTTCCGGGGTGCGACCACTGGAGGTGTATGGCCCCGCGGACGGATGCTCCCCGGTGCGCCACGCGCTGGAGGACAGTCCGGCCTTCCGCCTGCATGAGGTGACTGCCGGCGAGCGGCTGACCCTGGACGGGGTACAGGTGCTGGTGGGGCCGGCGCGGCATCCTGTGCCTGCGGTGGGCTATCGCCTGACGTCGGAGGGCCGCAGCCTGTGCTATACCGGCGACACCAACGAGGTGGAGGGCCTTGATGACTTTGCCCGGGGCGCGTCGCTGCTGCTGGCGGACGGCCTGTTCCCGGAGGATGCGTGGGCGGCGGGCAAGCCGCATCTGTCAGCCAGACGGGCTGCGCTGCTGGCCCGGGAGGCCGGGGCGGAAAAGCTGCTCATCACCCACCTGCATCCGGCCATTGATCCCATTTCCCTGCTGGAGGAGGCCCGCGCCGTGCGGCCTGACGCGGCGCTGGCGCAGCGCTTTGGCGTGACAGAACTGTGAAGCCGCGTGCGCTGGCGTGGCTTGTGCCCGCATCCGCTGCCGCGCTGACGGCAGGGATTGCCCTGGGTCGAGGGGCAGAGGCGGCGCTGCCCGGCATCTTTGCGCTGCCGCTGGCACTGGCGGCGCTGGCGCTGCTTCGGGGAAAGCCCCGCCGGGCAGCGGCCATGATCATGGTGCTGGCGCTGGGATTTGTGCTGGGGCAGCGGGCGTACCATCCGGCGCTTCCCGCGGAAGGGGACTGCTGTGTATCCGGCGTCATCGGCACAGAGCTTCGCTATCGTGCCGACGGGCAGGTGCGGGCTGTGCTGCGGGAGGTTACCCTGGATGGGGAGCCGCTTTCCGGCGGCGCGTACTGGAGCTTTTACCTCCGGGACGGGGAGGAGCTTCCGCCGGAGATTGCCCCGGGCAGGCGCGTAACCATGACGGCGCGGGTGTATCATCCCCAGGGCGCGACAAACCCGGAGGGCTATGACTTCCGGGAGGCGCTGCTGCAGCAGCGGGTGCTGGTGGGGGTCTACGGCCGGGATGGTCTGACGGCGCAGGATGCTCCCGGCAGTCTGCCGGGCATGGCCGCGGCGGTACGGAGCAGCCTGACTGCGCAGCTGAAGGCGGTCATGGGCGAGGAGGCGGGCGGTTATGCCGCCGCCATGCTGCTGGGCAGCCGGGAGCAGGTGCCCGAGGAAGATCGGGAAGCCTTTGCACGGCTGGGCATTGCGCATCTGCTGACGGTGTCCGGGCTGCATGTGGGGCTGATATTTGCTGCGGTGGCGGCGCTTTTGCGGCGCACAGGGCTGTCCCGCCGATGGCGCTTTGTGCTCACGGCGGTGTTGCTTGGGCTGTACTGCCTGATCACCGGGCTGAATCCGCCGGTGATCCGCGCAGCGTTGCTGATGCTTTTGTGGGAGTATGGCGCGCTGCGCCGCAGGCCGCGGATTGCCCTGCATCTGCTGTGTGCCGCATGGATGGGCATGCTGGCGCTGTCTCCTACGCTGCTGACGAGTATGAGCTTTCAGCTGACCTTCGGGGCCATGCTGGGGCTGGGAATGGTGACGCCCTGGCTTCAGGAATTGTGGCAGCCTGCGCATGGCGCGACGGCGAAGCTGTGGTCGGGGTGCTGCGCCGCGGTGGGCGCGCAGGCGGGAATCCTTCTGCCGGAACTGTACTGGTTTCAGGAGTTGCCGCTGCTGGGGCTTTTGCTGAATGTGGCGGTCATGCTTCTGGCCGGGGCAATGATGAGCCTGTGCTGGCTGACGCTGCTGCTTTTGCCCCTGCCGCCCCTCGCCTCGCTGGCGGGAAGCGGCGCGGCAATGCTTTTGCGTGTGCTGGTCTCCGGCGTGCGCGTCCTGGGCAGCCTGCAGGGCATCACCCTGTGGACGGCCCGGGCGGGGCTTCTGACCGCGCTTGGCTGTGCGGTGCTGCTGCTGGCGCTGAGCCGCTGCTGGCCCGGACGCGGGCGGCTTCCCGCCGTGCTGGCAGGGCTTGCGGCGATTGCGCTGTCGGTGAGCCCGGCGCCCCATACGACCACGGAATACATTCAGTTCAGCGTGGGCGAGGCGGATGCGGCGCTTCTGTGGGACAAAGGCGCTGCCGTGGCCATCGACGCGGGCGAGGACGGCGGAGCATTGGCAGATTATCTCCATGCCAAACGCCTTGGCCTGGATGCGCTGGTGCTGACCCATCTTCATTGGGACCATGCCGGGGGAATATCGGCGCTGATGGAGCAGAGAATTCCGGTGAAGGTCTGTTATCTGCCCTATGGCGCGACGGACGCAGTGGTGGACGAAAAGCTGCTGGAACTGCTGGCGCAGCTTGCGCATACGGGTACGACGTTTGTTCAGATGGGCCGGGGAGATGAAATCAGCCTGCCCTGTGGCTCCCTGATGGCGCTGTGGCCGGAGGAGGGGAAGATCCGCCCGGGGCAGAACGCCAACATGTATTGTCTGACGCTGCTGGCCAGGGTACGCGGCAGTACGCTGCTGCTTACCGGCGACCTGGACGGGCGTTACGAGCTGTATGCCGCATGTCCCGCGGATGTGCTGAAGGCGGCGCACCACGGCTCAGCGGGCAGCACCTCGGAAGCGTTTCTTGCGGCGGTGTCGCCGGAGCTGGTGCTGCTATCCAGCGGCAGAGAGGCGCGGTACAACGCTCTCTCGCAGCGCTGCGGGGAGATTCCGCTGATGGATACCCGCACCTGCGGCGCGATGATCCTTCATATCGATGATAACGGCCTGACCGTGGAGGCTATGCGGCAGGTCGGAAAGGACGGACATGGATCGTAAGGAATTTCTGCAGGCAGTGAAGGCGAACAGTGTGCATGGGGCATATCTGTTTGAAGGGGTGGAAGAGAATATCAAGGCGGTAGCCCTTGCTGCCCTGCGCGGTCAGATTTTGCCGGAGGGGCTGGAGGAACTGAATGAAAACCTGATGGACAACCCTCCCACCGACGCGCTGATTGCCGCGGCGGAAACGCTGCCCTTTTTGGCGGACAAGCGCCTGGTGGTGGTACGGGAGCATCCTGCGCTCTCTGGCAAGGCCGAGGCGGAGGAACGGTTGACGGATTACCTGGCCCATGTGCCGGACAGCTGCGTGATGGTGTTCCTCTGCCGGGGCAAGGCGGACGCCCGCAAGAAGCTCTACCGTGCCATCCAGAAGCATGGCGCAGTGGTGACCTTTTCTCCCCTGAGCGACGCGGAACTGAATGCGTGGATCATCAAATCCTTTCACGCCCTTGGCAAGCGATGCGCGCCGCAGACGGCCTCGATCCTTGCCTTCACCGTGGGAAACGATACCGCGCTGCTTCGGGCTGAAATGGAGAAAATATCAGCCCTGTGCGGCGAAAGGGAAGAAGTGGCCGACGAGGATGTGCGGGCCGTTGCCACCCGCTCCATCGAATGCACAGTATTTGACATGGTGGACGCGGTGGTGGCCGGACAGGAGGGACGGGCGTTCTCCCTTTTGAAGGATATGCTGCTTTCCGGCAGCGACCGCATCGGCATTCTGGCCATGCTTTTGCGCCAGTATCGCCTGCTGCAGCATGTGAAGATCATGCAGTTTGAGAAAAAGCCCGCTCAGGAAATCAAGCAGAGGCTGGGAATTGCGCCCTTTGCGGCAGAACGGTGCATTCGCCAGGCGGCGGCCTATTCCGGACGGGAAATCAAGCAGGCGGTGGATATCTGCCTGGACACGGAATACCGCATCAAAAGCGGCCGGCTGAACCAGGAGGGCGCTCTGGAAGCAGCCATGCTGGCGATTTTTGACCTGCGGCATGCCCGGCAGGAAGGAGGGTGAACCATGCGGCGCAAGGAACTGCTTCAGCTGTATGAAAAAGTGAAAAGGGTAGACCCCAAAACGGGCAAGGAAAAGTCTGAAGCCAGATACAAGGGAAAGTATTACCGCGTGGACGCGGCGCGGAAGCGGACGGCTGTGCGGAAACTATGGCTATGCTTTGGCGCGGCGGTAGCGCTGTTTCTGCTGGCAGGGCTTGTGCCCAGCTGGTCCAGCCTGTGCGGGTATGTGGCCCCCTGGTACATGCTGTGCCTGCTGCCGATGCTCTATCTGCTGATGGGCACGGTGCGCATGACTCGTATGAGCGAGCGCCTGACCGAGGTGGACAGGCACGACGGCTTTGGCTATGTAAAGAACGCATCCATCGGCCTGGCAGCGCTGGGCGCGGCCTGGACAGTGGCGGATGCCGTGTTTCTGATCGCGAGCGGGCTTCCCTCACCCTGGTGGCAGGAAGTGCTGTTCCTGGGCTGCGGCGCAGGAAGCGCCGTGGCAGGCTGGCTGGCGTGGCGGATTGTGGATTGGCTGAGGGCGGAAGAGATTCCAAGTCAGGAGGCATAAAGGAGGAGGTTATAGTCATGGCAGATACGGCGGGAAAGCTTATCAAAGAAGCCCGTACAAAGGCGGGACTGACGCAGGAACAGCTGGCGAAGAAAATGGGCGGCGGCATGACAGCCGCGCAGATCAGCCGTGCAGAGCGGGGCGCAGAAGCCCTGACTCAGGAGCAGCTAAAGAAAGTCGCCAAGATAACCGGCGTCACGCAGGCGTCGCTGCTGTCTGCAGCGCGGGAGAGCAAGCCCGCAAAGAAGCAGACGGCCAGGAGTGCCGCTAAAACCACGGCAAAATCTGCCGCGGCCACTGCCAGCATGAAGGTAACCGCCGCAGAGAAAAAGCTGGTGGAGGCCTATCGCAAGGCAGATGGGGACACCCGCAAGGCGGCCCTGCGGGTGCTGCAGGGGGAATGCGGCGAGCTGCTGACCCGCCTGCTGGGCAAGTCGGACAACGTGGCGGACGATCTGGCAGACCATTTGGGCGACTTGATTGGCGGACTTTTTGGCGGAAAGTGAGGCTGCGTATGAAATATCCCTGGATTGATGAATACCTGATGGCCAAGCCCGGCGTAACCCGGGACTTGCAGAAGGATTGGAACTGGATTCGCTATCAGATTGGTGGAAAGATGTTTGCCGCTATCTGCCTGAATGAGGAGAACAAGCCTTACTACATTACCATGAAGCTGGATCCCCTGGAAGGCGAAGCCCTCCGGCAGCAGTATGAGGACATATTGCCCGGCTACTATATGAACAAGCTCCACTGGAACAGCGTCCGTCCCGACGGAGCGGTGCCGGATGCGTTGATGCAGCACATGCTGGACCAGGCCTATACACTTGTACTGCACAGCCTGAGCAGGAAAAAGCAGGCGGAGCTGCTGGGCCAATAAAGGATGCGGGCGATTCCGAAGGGAAAAGCCCGCATTTTTGTCTGTTCCTGCTCACAAAAAAGGAACGCTTCCCAACGGAAGCGTTCCTTGTGCTACACTGGAATTACTCAATAACCTTGGCCACGACGCCGGAGCCCACGGTACGGCCACCTTCGCGGATAGCGAAGCGCAGGCCCTGCTCCATGGCGATGGGGGTGATCAGGGTGA
>CAMDVP010000124.1 GCA_945877525.1 uncultured Clostridia bacterium
TTCGCCGCTGAAATGCCTGTTCGTCGCGTTCTCTCATCGCATCCTCACTTCATTCGTTGACCGATTGTTCAGCGAATAAATATAACATATCCCTATCACTCTGTAAAGTATGCATCGGCTGTAAGGCGCAGGAGCATCGGGCGAAAAATTAGCTGGGGCATATCTGCCTCGCAGCTTTCCCAATCCCACGGCTTCATTCATCCAGAACAGAACACAGCCCGAACCACTGCGAAGACACGCAAAAAGGGCCCCGCGCGGTGCGAAGGCCCCTGTATTCCGTTTGGATCCGGGTATGCGGTGATCCGTCTGAATGGATTTCCGCGCATGGCAGGACAGGCGCTGCGGGAATTCGGCTTAGTACCTGCAGACGTTCTCGGGGTTTCCCGCCAGGTAGGCTTCGATATTGTGGAAAGCGATCTCCGCCCGGCGCAGCATGGATTCCTGGGAAAGGAAGGCAATGTGCGGCGTGAGGAGCGCGTTGCGGGCATGCAGCAGCGGCTCGCTGTCGGGAATGGGCGGCTCCTGGTCAAACACATCCACCCCTGCGCCGGCCAGGCGGCCCTCGTTCAGCGCCACGGCAAGGGCGGCGCTGTCCACAATCGGGCCGCGGGCGCAGTTAATCAGCAGGGCAGTTGGCTTCATCAGGGCAATCATGTCCCGGCTGATCAGGCCGCGGGTTGAGGCATTGTTGGGCGTATGAATGCTGACGATGTCGCTCTGAGCCATCACTTCGGGAAGGGACAGATAGGTGATGCCCATGGCCTCGGCCTCCGGGCGAACCGTACGGGAATGGGCAATCACCTTTGCGCCGAAGGCCTGAAACAGCCTGGCCGTCATCATGCCGATGCGTCCCGTGCCGACAATGCCCACGGTTTTCCCCATGATTTCCCGTCCGGCCAGCCCCGCAGAGGTTCCGCCGCCGCGTACCCTCTCCTCCGCCTCCGCCATGCGGCGCATCAGGCAGATGGTAATGCCGATCACCAGCTCCGCCACGGTCTGGTTGGAGTAGTTGGCCGCGTTGCAAATCATAATGTCCCTGGCACGGCAGGCCTCCAGCCCCACATGGTCAATGCCCGTGAAGGCTACGTTCAGCATCTTCAGCGCGCCGCAGGCGTTCACCACCCGGTCGGGGAAAGGATTGTTGGCGATGGTCACCACCTCGCAGCCTTCGCTGCGGCGAATCAGCTCATCGGGGTCGGTGGTTTTTTCGGGGTAGTAGATCCATTCGTGTCCGGCCCGGCGGATGGGTTCGGCCAGCTTGTCAATCATCTCGGCGCTGACCCCGATGGGTTCCAGAAGTCCAATGCGCATGGAAACAACTTCCTTTCATATGATGTAGAAGGAATGCAGGGGACGGATCAGGACAGCAGATGACGGTTCATCCAGCGCGTGATCTCTTCCAGCCGCTTGATCCGGTTTTTCGGCTTGCCGGAGCGCGACAGCTCATGATTTTCACCCTTGAACAGGCACAGCCGCGCCTCCACTCCATGGGAACGCAGGGCATTGAACATCTGCAGGGCCTCAATCTTCCAGCAGCGGTAGTCCTCCTCGGAGTGGATGAACAGCGTGGGGGTTACGCACTGATCCGCCGCGCTCAGGGGCGACTGCGCCCAGACCTTCGCCACATCCTCGCTGGTATGGGCCCCAAGATGACCGTCCACGAAGGTTCGTCCGCAGTCGCTGGTGCCCTCCATGGATACAAAGTTGGAAATGGATCGCTGGGAGGCCGCGCAGGCAAACCGGTCCGTATGGCCGATGATCCAGTTGGTCATAAAGCCCCCGTAAGAGCCGCCGGTCACGCCCAGACGGGAAGCGTCCAGCTGAGGATACTTCGCCAGCACGCAGTCGGTGAAATCCATCAGGTTCTGGTATTCCACCGTGCCGTACTTGCCGCGGATGTAGGCAAAGTCGTCTCCACGGGCGTCGCTGCCCCGCGGGTTGGCAAAGAAAACAAAGTAGCCCAGATTGGCCCAGTACTGCATTTCGTGATAATACACCGCGCCATAGCTCAGCCGCGGGCCGCCGTGAATATCCAGGATGCCCGGATAGCGCCTGGAGGGGTCGAAATGGGCGGGCTTGAGCACAAAGCCATGGATTTCAAAGCCGTCCGGGTCGGTAAAGCGCACCGGCTCAGGATGGACAATCTCATGGCTGTCGCAGAAGGCACGATTGAAGACAGACAGGGGCTCCAGTTTCCCGGATTCCACAGCATACAGCTCCTGCAGGCGCATATCCTGCATGGCCACACAAAGCAGCCGTCCATGGCACACGTCGAACAGATCCACCGAGCCGTCGCCCTCCCACAGGGGGTCGATAGCGCCGGCGGGCGAAAGCCGCAGAAGCCGCGAGGAATCCTCCTGCCCTGAAATCAGATACAGGCTGCTGTCCTCCGCCTTGAAACACGCCCCACCGCCATAGCGAGCATCGCTGCCGACAGGGTTGCCGATGGACATCGCCCCGCAGCCCAGCAGCCCGGGCTTGCCGCCCTCTGCCGGCACACGCCACAGGTCGGGAGTCTGGCTGTAATTGTACTGCGCCATGTCGGTGCCGGCAAAAACCACCTGGCCCTGCCAGAAATCCACCTGGCGGATGCGGTAAATTCCCTGGGGAACCGCCTGCGTGGTTTTTCCCGTGGCGTGGCGGTACACCCGGATGCCCGTGCGGAAGTCCCGCAGCGTGTCGAACTCGGCTCCGTGGTAAACCACAACGCCTTCCTCCCGGCATACCCGAACGCCTTCCACATCAAACAGCGGCGAAGTGATAGGCGTCAGCGCACCGGTGGCGTTATTCCAAAGGAACAGCCCGACACGGGTCTTGTTGATCGTTCCCGCGCCGTTGAACCAGAAGGGGTATTCATCCAGCACCGTGCAGTGGGCCCGTTCCTTCCGCAGATCGTCCATGGCCTGGCGGCGCGCCTCCCCGGTCAGGTTTTCCAGGCGGCGAACCTTCTCCAGGTCGCGCCGGGCCTTCAGCACATAGGTATGCGGCCCAAGCTTTCCCACAGCCGCGGCGTTGAGCGGCACGGCAAAGGCACGCCTTGTCTCTCCGCCGGACAGGGGCAGCCGATAGAAGGCCGTGTAGTCCTCCCCCGCCTCGCGCAGTGCCCGATCCTCCGGCTCACGCAGGGCAGGAAAAAGCAGCGCGTCATTTCCGTCCCACAGGAATGAGGTCACGTCGCCCCGGGAGGTCATCTGCCGCAGGGGCGCGCCAGGCACATACAGCCACAGGTCGGAACGATAGCCGTTGGCAGCCTCGTCCGCGCGGTGCGCAAGCAGAGCCGCTGCGTGGCCGTCCGGCGCCCAGGCCAGATCGGACAGGGCATAGAAGGACAGGAAATCCTTTAACTCAATCGCTTTCATCCTGCATACCTCCCTCACGCCTTCAGATGGGCGTCCATCCAGGCGTTGATTTCCTCCAGCCTGCGCACCCGGTTCCAAGGCCTGCCGGAGCGGGACAGCTCATGGTTTTCTCCACGGAACACGCAGACCCGGGTTTCCACACCCTGGTAAATCAGCTGGGTATACATCTGCAGCGCCTCGCCCAGAGGGCAGCGGAAATCCTCGTCCGAATGGAGAAACAGCGTAGGCGTAACCGCCCTGGAAACAAATTTCAGCGGAGAGGACGCCCAGCCCTCCGCCGGCTTGATCCGGGCGGACACGCCGCCAAAGCGGCAGGGGCTGTACATATATGACCAGTCGCTGGCGCCCTCATCCGTAATCCAGTTGGCGATGGAGCGCTGGGACACGGCGCAGGCAAAGCGGTCCGTGTGCCCGATGATCCAGTTGGTCATGTATCCACCGTAGGAACCGCCTGTCACCCCCAGGCGCGCAGGATCCAGCTGGGGATGGCGTTCCAGCACACAGTCGGTAAAGGCCATCAGGTCATCATAATCCACCGTACCGTAGCGGGTCATCAGGAAGCCGAATTCGTCGCCCTTGCCGTCGCTTCCGGTGGGATTGCAGAAGAACACATAATAACCCCGAGCCGCCCACACCTGCATTTCATGCACATAGGAGGGACCATAGGCGGTTTTCGGCCCGCCGTGAATCACCAGAATGCCGGGGTACTGCTTGCCGGGCTCCTCATGGGCAGGATGGATCACCCACCCCTGCACCAGGTCGCCATGCGCATTCACAAAGTCGCAGGTCTGGGGCTGCGCAACGGCATGGGTTTCCGAAAACGCCAGGTTGAAGCCGGTCAGGCAGCTTTCCTCGCCCGTAGCCAGATCCATCCTGTATATTTCCTGCAGCCCCATGCGCCGGGTAGCGATCATGTATGCCTGCCCGCCGCATACGTCAATGGCATCGATCGATCCCGTTTCCCGGCTGACAATCTCCTCCCGTCCGTTCCGGATACGGGCCAGATGCGCCGAGCCGTCCTGGGTCAGCACATGGTAAACATCATCGCCCGACACCTGAAGCAGCCTGCCCCCGCCATAGCGGCAGTCGCTGTTGACCGAGTTGTTCACCGGCATCTGGAAGGGCGCGCACAGAAGGGCTTCCTCCTCGCCGCCCTCCGGGTTCAGCGTATAGAACCAGGCGTTCTGACTCCACACATATCGACTGCCGTCCGCCCCGGTAAACAGCACCCGGTCGCCCCAAAAGTCCAAGTGGCGCAGCTTGTAGCGGCCAGTTTGGAGCAGCTGCCTGGTTTCGCCCCGGGCCACGTCGTAGACAAAAATGCCCAGCTTCTGCTCCTCCATGGCATCAATGTCCATGCCCATATAGGCTACCATCCCGCCGTCCCGGCGCACCGCAAAGCCGTTGCGCACCTGGAAGCGTTCGCCGGTCAGCGGGGTCAGCGCTTCGGTATCCGCGTCGTAGAGATAAAGCCTGTGGCGGATGCCGCTCACATAGCCCGCTCCGTTTTCCGCAAAGGGCAGCTCGTCCAGCACCGTCCAGTCCGCACCGCCCTCGGGCAAATTCTCGGCAGGGTACAGCGTGGTACGGGCCTGGATGATAAAGCGCCTGCCCTCCAGGCAGCGGATGTCCTCTGCAAACAGCGGCACTGTGAACGCCGGCACGGCCTCGCCGCCGTCCAGGCGCAGCAACATAAACGATGTGGAGGGGGCCAGCAGCGACGCGGACTGCTCGCCCTTGAACAGCACCGTGTTCTCATCCAGCCACAGAAAGCTGCGCACCCGTCCGCTCCGGGTCAGCTGCCGCACGCTTCCCGTGGAAAGCTCCAGGCACCACAGGTCGCTTTGATAGCCGTCCTTTGCCTCGTCGCACCGGCTTACCACAAAGCCGGCCCGTTTCCCCTCCGGGGAGAGGCTCAGGGCCGAAAGAAACGAAAAGCCAAGGAAATCCCGCAGCTGAACATCCTGCATGAAACACCCTCCCTCATGCTGATCCACGCGGTCAACGGCAGCCTGGCCATCCGCCGCACATGCGGCGTATGGCCGACTGTTCGTATTACAGATGGCGGCGCTTCTTTTCCACCAGCGCAGCCTGATAGCCGAAGGCGCTCCACGCGTCTTCCTTGCCGGCTTCCAGCACGCGGCGGATCATGGCGTCTCCCTTGTCATTCTCACCCAGCTCATAATAATAGTTGGCCAGGCCAAAGCCCATGGTCACCAGCTCCAGATCAGTAGGATCGGGTGTCAGCAGCTCCTCGGGCTTGATGAGCCCCTTGTACATCAGCAGGCGGCGGTGATAGGACACCACCATGCCCGGCTGCATGTCGGGGGTGATGCGGTCCAGCAGGCGGGCCGCCTCTTCCTTCTTGCCCAGGCGGCGCAGGGTCATCCACAGCCAGTCGGTGCAGGAGATCACGTCCAGGTCCTCGTCGCTCATGGTATAGCAGACCTTGTACACCTTCTCTGCCCGCTCATAATCCTGCAGCAGGAAGTAGCTCAGCGCCAGGTGATACCAGCAGTCCACGTTGCTGAGATCCAGCCGGATGGCAAACTCGAAGTCTGCCGCGGCCTCGGCATAGCGGCTGGTGTTGATATACGCATGGGCCTTGTGCCGGTACAGCAGGGGGTAGAAGGGATTGTAGCTGATGCCCATGGCGTAGGCGTCGATGGCCTCACGGTGCATGGACTGGCGGCGCAGGGCGCGGCCATACTTGATCCACTTTTCGGGATCGGTGGGGTCCGCCTCGGCAGCGGCCTTCAGGTCAAGGGCCAGCTGGGAAACGGGCTGATGGGTGCGTTCCTCATGCACCTGGGTATTCATGGGCGCCACATCGCGCAGGGACGGTTCGGAAAGTACGTTGGCCATAAGTACACCTCTTTCTGCTGTCTGTCAGTCGGCCCAGTGCTGCACGTCCACACGGGCAGCGTGCTCGGCAAAGCCGCCCCAGCTGTCCGCGTCGGCAATGCGCTTGAGGATTGCCCATGCCTTGTCCTTCTCGCCCCGGGACAGGTAGAAGCGGGCAATGCCATAGGCTGCGGTGGCGTAGTAGTGGCCGTCGGGGCTCTTCTCCGCAACCTCCAGGGCCTCTTCAGGGGTCATGGTCCCGTTGTACACCAGCACACGGTTGTAATAGCCGCAGTCGGCATACTGCACCTCGTGCCCGGGCTTGATATCGCGGACAATTTCATCCGCCTCTTCCCTGCGGCCCAGGCGGGTAAGGGTCATCCACAGCCAGTCCTTGGTAGCCACAATGTCGTCAAACAGCTCGGAGCGCTTCAGTGTTTCCTTAAAGGAAGCCAGCGCCCTGTCATACTGACGGGACAGGTAGTACGCCACACCCTGGTGATACCAGCAGTCCCAGTTGGAGGGATCCAGCCGCAGGGCGATCTCGAAGGTCGCGGCGGACACGGTGAATTCGCCGATATTGATGTAGGCATGGGCGCGATGGCGGTACAGCAGGGGATAGAAGGGGTTGTGACTGATGCCCATGCAGTAGGCAGCGATGGCCTCACGGTGCATGGACTGGCGGCGCAGGGCGCGGCCATACCTGATCCACTTCTCAGGGTCGGTGGGATCAGCCTCGGCGGCAGCCTTGGCCTCCAGCACCAGGGGATCCATGGGGGTCACATTTTCCTGAAGCAGCACCTCGGAGCTGCGGGAAGCGCAATTCGGCAGGGCGGGTTCGGACAATACGTTGGCCATAAAAGCACCTCTTTCGTCTGTTGTTTATTTTTTGGCAGCGATCACGGACACTTCCATCAGGTAGGGCGTATGGCCCAGTCCGGCCTCAACACATACCCGGGCGGGGGCGCAACCCTCGCTGATCCACTGGTCCCACGCCTTGTTGAAGGCTTCCTTCTGCTGGATATCGGGCATATAGATGGTGGCCATCACCATGTGGTCCTTGTCCGTGCCAAACCGGTCAAACAGCTCGTCCAGCCGCTTGAACAGCACCTGTGCCTGCTCCTCCATGGTGGTGCCGGAGGCTGCCACATGGCCGGAGAAGAACAGGAAGCCGCCCGCCTCGGTAACGCGGCTCATGGTGGCGCTGACGTCGTAACGCTTGATCTCCATGCTTGCATTGTCCCTCCTTTCCTGGGGAAAATTAGCTGAAGGCCCCGTAGGGCTCACGGCTTCACAGCTTGTCTGCCAGATGGCAGGCAACCAGGTGTCCATCGCCCTTTTCCTGCAGCGCGGGCTTTTCCAGCCGACAGCGTTCGCAGGCATGGGGGCAGCGAGTATGGAAGCAGCAGCCCGCAGGCGGATTCATCAGGCTGGGCACATCGCCTTCCAGGGTGCTGCGCATGGTGGGCCCATCGGGATCCGGCACGGGAATGGCATCCAGCAGCGCACGGGTGTAGGGATGCGCCGGATGGCAGAACAGCGTTTCCGTTTCGGCGGTCTCCACCAGATTGCCCAGATACATCACGGCCACCCGGTCGCACAGATGCTCCACAACCGCCAGGTTATGGGAAATGAAAAGGTATGTCAGGCTGTATTTCTCCTGCAGGTCCTGCATCAGGTTCAGAATCTGGGCCTGAATGGACACGTCCAGGGCGGATACCGGCTCATCGCATACAATCAGCGAAGGGTTCAGCGCCAGGGCCCGGGCCACGCCGATGCGCTGCCGCTGGCCACCGGAAAACTCGTGCGGATATTTGGTGTACGCCTCAGGCCGAAGCCCCACATCGTTCATCAGCGAACGCACGCGCGCCTCCTGCTCGCTGCGGTTGCCCACCTTGTGCACCTTCAGCGGCTCGGCAATGCACCGCCCAACGGTGAAGCGGGGATCCAGGGAGGAATAGGGGTCCTGGAAAATGATCTGAATCTTCTGGGAAAGGTCGTCCCCGGTCTTGCCCGCGAAGATATCCCGTCCCTCGAAAAGCACCTGCCCCGCCGTGGGCTTCAGCAGGCGGACAATCGCCTTGCCTGTGGTGGATTTTCCGCAGCCGCTCTCGCCCACCAGGCCAAAGGTTTCACCCCGGCCGATGGAGAAGGATATGTCGTCCACCGCCTTCACGTCGCGCTTTTCCGTGCGGATGGCATTGCTGCGCACCTTCACGGGATATAGAGCGAAATCTTCCGAGCGGAAGAAGGAACGCACCTCGCGCAGCTGATAGCTGTAATAGTCTATGCGAATGCGCAGATAGGCCCGCTCATCATCGCTCAGCGTACCTACCTTGGCTATTTTCTTCTGTAGCCTTCTGAGCATCCTGGTGAAGCTGCGATAATCATTGACAGCTTGAATCACTACGGCATTGGCAAGAGCCTGCCAGGGGAGTTCTGTCTGGTCAAAATGATGCGGGGTGATAGCTTTCTTTCGCGGCAGCAAGGGGACACCTCCTTAGTCAATATGGGGGCGATCATGGCAACAGGATTGCGTTATCCCGGCCTTCGCCGAAACGAAGAAAAGCCGAAGTCCCTGCGAATTTCGGCGGCTGTGCTGCTGTACATGGTCATCGG
>CAMDVP010000125.1 GCA_945877525.1 uncultured Clostridia bacterium
CCTTTGGACTTCCATTCAATTTTTTTCACACCCCTCATCGCTCCTTATTAACTTAACCGACCATTAACCCCATTAAACATAAATGTGTTGGTGCCCGGCTATAACCCCGCGGGTACCCACGACTTCATTTCTTCCGATACTGTCAACCTTCATGTAGAGAACAGTCTATAAGCGGTGAAAGTAAGAACTATTAGGGAATGGAGGCCGCTTTTAGCGATCACTCTGTTGAATAGTTATTCTTCTCTTTCGCTACCTGCAGACTGTTTTGAGCATAAAGGTTGACAGTAACGGGATTGAATACTGCTGCAAGATAAACGCTCTTTGTCGTAGCCACATCTTTTTGCAGATACCTAATTATGCTGTGTCCCTTTATTCGCTTTGAATGCCTCTTCCCAGAACGGTATAAACTTTCTGGCACAAATTGACCAGTCCCACCCCTGAATTCGCTGCACATTTTCATTTGCCAGTTCAACAAACTTCTCACGGTTGTTCAGCAGAAATTTCATCTTACGAACCATGCAATCGACGGAACGTTCGTTCAGCACCAGTTGTTTCTGCTTGTTGCCAAAGAGCTGTGGGATCAGACCGACATCCGTACTGATGATTGGCAGACCGCTGGCCATTGCTTCCAGCACGGGATTTGGTGTGCCTTCATGCAGCGATGCACAGACGTAGCAATCAATTTTCTTGTAGTACTCGGGCATCTTGTAGTGAGGAATCATGCCACCTTGACGGTCGGATGTGTACAGTTCGACTTGATAGCCTTCTGACTTCAACTGCTCAATTGCGGGCTTAATGATGGTGTTGATGCCCTTAAGGTCATTAACAGCCCACTTGCTGTTACCTACCCAGCCGAAGCGAACGGTTCTATCAGTGATATCCGCAAAATGCTCCTTCGGCACAGGCACAAAGCGCTTGGTATCCACGCCGTCGGTAAGAACACAGGTCGGCCGCAGACGGAGGCCTTCCATTTGTTTATATAGTCGCATTAATCGCTCAGTGGAAACGGAGTATGCGCAAACAGGGCTATTTTGCGCAATAAACAGACGCTCAGTTACGCCGCGGTCCTCACCGTCTAACATTAGGTGATCGTATACAGAGGTCGTGATCAGTTTGGGTGAGATGTACTTGTTCCAGAACGCTTCTTCGGAGCCCATTAACTGATTCATGCGCGCAACACAATAGTCAGTATGTAGCAAGCTCAGCGGCGCACGCCAGAAGAAATGAATGATATCACATTCTTTGGCAGCAACCAGCAGATCGACAGGATTAGTAATGTCCTGAGTATAATACTTTGTGAAATCGAATCGATCGCTACAGTACCGAATGATCTGATCCGCAATGTGATCATATGCCCAATCGGGCGCATCCAACACCAGCGCGACATTTTTGCGTGCAATGTCTCGTTCAGAGGAACATTCTTCAATATTCAGCTCCTTCTGACGGGAATCCACCCATTCGTTTACCACGCGATTCCAGACGGTCACGCCGTGTTTCTGTTCGAAAAACATTGCAGAATCACGTAGCATTTTCTTTTGGAAGCGCACTTTTTCATAGTCTGTATCCGCCGTACTGCTGGTTGCCACATGATTATGGGATAGAGCAACCATACCCAGACAGCCAACCTTATAGCCAGCTTGGAATACGCGCATGGAGAATTCAGTGTCTTCAAAACCAACAAACATGTTGCCTTCAAATCCACCCAGTGCATTGAATGTATGACGGTTAAAAATCGAAGCGCCACCCATCATGCCGGAACACAAGAAACCATCGCTTTCTTCGTTCATCTGGATGTTCTGCGCAAGCATAGCAGAGCCGATCCCAACATTCACCCCACCCTGCATCGGTTCGATATACAGATGGCCGCCGACAGAACCGGAATTGGGATCAGAGTTGTTCAGATGCGGCAGATTCAAAAAATGAACACCAAGAGAAGCTATGCAGCGCTGTACAGCCGGTAGAAGATTTGTGGTAACGATCATATCATTATCAATGGACATGACCCAGTCTGTGGTGGCTGCTGCCACCATCCGGTTTCGTCCGCCCGCAACGCCATAATTTCCGCCTCCCTCAATGATTTGACAGCGGAAAGGTGCAGCGGTGGCATACGCATGGATTATTTCCAATTCATCGGCGGTGGATCCATTATCATAGATAAGAAAGACTCCCGCGAAGTTGGGAATATGCTCTGAAACCGAATCCATTAGACGCTTGGTCAGTGAAGAGCGATTCAACGACAGAATGCCAATGGTCAGGTTTTCACCATTGAGGCCAATATTATGCAGGGTGGGGCAATTGGGCTGATCCCACGTACCTATCAAACTATGGAATTTGCTTCCGCAGTATACTGCTTTCTGTACTTGCCAGCCAGGCTGCAGTTCATCGATACGCATACAAGCTCTCTCTCCTTTTTTCGATTGTATCAATCCCGCGTGTATCAGTGGAAGATTCTGCGGAAGCCATTACGTATCTTTCGCGTGATGCGCAACATCAATAGCAGCGGCTTGTGGAATACTTTCAGCAACGGACTGCAACGCAGGCCAAACCGATATTCTCTTGACATTTCAATCATACGAATCTTTTCATCTACCGTATTACAGTACCCTAACAGCTGATCAACACGAGAACCCAGCAGCCTGCTTTCTTCTGAAAGCATACTGTTCATCATTTTGAGTCGATCGCGCTCATGGGTTAGTATACGATTTCTTTCCTGTAATTCTGCCGAATCACTTTCACAGGTCGATAGACGTGTGATAAGTCTTTCATGCTCACTCTGTTCCCATTGTAGCAATTCCTGATCCTTTGCATGCTTTTGTGTATACTGCTCTACCTGCCATGCCAAGTGCTCATTTTGCGTATTTAGCATTGTCTGCTCTTCGCTCATCATGGTATTCATTGTTTTCAGACGATCACGTTCATTGATGAGCACGCGCTTTTCTTCTTCCAACAATACAATCTGTTCATTAGACTTTTCTATGCATAGTTCCAGTTTGGTGCATTGCTTCTGTAGCGCTGTATGATCCGTCACAAGTGTTTCATGCTCCATCAGCGCAAGATTTGTTTGCTGCTGTGTTTCCTGCAGATATGCACACTGGTTCCTTGCTTCGCCAAGCTGTTCCTCCAAAGAATGTATTTTGGCGCATTCTTCCATTAAGCGCCTATTCTCATCTGCTATGTCATCCTTTGTTTTATTTGCCAGTGCCAAAGCCTCCATGGCTTCGCATAAGTTATCATGGAGCATCTGCTTTTGGCTTTCCAGTGTTTTGACCATCTCATAGGAATCGACTTCCGGTACCTTTTTATCGTTGTGGAGGAAGAATGTAGGAACTGGATAAATGGCTGCACTCTCACCGCTGCCGTGAATTTCCATCTTCGTCCATATCGCAACGTAATACACACTGACCCAATGGTTGACATATTGGTCTTGCGGTACTATTTCTATATCAGACGCTCGACGAGCCTGCATCATACCCATCATATTCATAGGCGTCTTCGCATCTGTGTCAGGATCATTACAGTACATTATTGGCAGATTAATATATCCGCTTAAGGAATTACCCATATACCATTGTGTCGGTTCGCCAAACTCTTTCCTAACCAATTCCCTATATTCCGGCCATGTATAACGCCTTTTATGGTAGATATTGATATAATCTGGAACATTCTGTGCATAATAGTTATCGTTCGGACAACTGATAATTGCAGTACCGTTTTCTTTCAACACACGACGCATTTCCTTTAGAAACTTGACCGGGTCATTAAGATGTTCAACAGTTTCCAGTGAGACAACAACATCAAACGAATTATCTGGAAAGGGCAGTTCTTCCACATCATGAACCAGGTATTCGACATGTGGATTGCCAAAGTTCTTCTCCGCTGTTAAAACAGCTGCTTCTGATATATCAACGCCAACGACACTTGCTGCACCCCAATCATATATCAGGCGTGTGCCATACCCCTCTCCGCAGGCTGCATCAAGCACACGCTTGCCTTTAATGTAAGGCTTTGCGTTCATATAGCGTGCAAGATGAATAGACGCCTCAATTGGACTGTATTTGTAATCCTCAAAATCCAATCGCTCCATGCTCTATCTCCCTTTCACATTGTATTTGGTGATGAACAATGCTGCAACCATGCCATATACGCATTCAGTCCACAACGAATGCTTCGTGGTCGAAAAGCAAAATGGTGCTTATACCTCGCTGTATCCAATACAAGGTTCTGTCTGTCAATGGATCTCGCTGATAGATACCGGACATCCACATCTCCTAAACATTGGCGCAACATTTCGATGATCTCATGCTGGGAAACACCTTTTCCTGTGCCGATATTCATGATTCGATCCGTACCATCATAGGCCAGCACATCGCAGAGCATATGGCATATATCATCAATATAGATGTAGTCGCGCACGATGCTGCCGTCACCCCATATCTCGATGGGCTCATGATTCAGCGCCTTCTTGATTGCCGCATCAATGAAGCCAACTCCCTTCCTGTAATCCTGCCCAGGACCATAGGCATTGGCGATTCGAGCAATGCGGAAATCTGCGCCAGCATGTATAAACGCCTGCATCATGTCCTCCACGCATAGCTTCAGGCTTCCGTAATGATTGATTGGTTCCTTGGGATCGTCCTCCTGCAGAGGGGTGCGCTTGCCAGCATATACCGTACCGCCTGAGGAGAGAAATAGCAGCCTTTTACCGCTTTGATACGCAAGATCGCATAGCCGGGCCGACTGAACGAAGTCCTTTTCATAGCCCCTCATATAGTCCGTGATGGACAAACCGGGATTGATCGTGCAGATGGCATGTACAAGCATGTCCTGCCCCTGTACGGCTCTTTTCAGTTGCTCGTCATCGAAGAAATCGCCTTGGATGCAGCGCATATCTTTGCGCGTGGGCACCACACTGCGATCAAATACCGTCACCTCTGCGCCACGAGCCCAAAGAGCGTTGCACAAATTATACCCGATAAACCCGGCTCCGCCGAAAACAATGACCTTTTTCCCTTGCAAATCCATGAAAGCACTCCTTTGCCGCATTCATCAGATATGCCTGATGATCCAACGAACGGCCCTGGAATGATACAGCGGGCCTGCGATTCGCTTTGCCATTCGAAATACGCGGCTGTTTCTGAAAGCGTTTACCTCCGCCATCAGCTTTTCGGTCTGATCGAAGGAGCTGCTTTCGCAGAGCTGCGGGCCCCAGCGCATGCTGCTTCCGTTTTGCAGAAGAAGGGCATATAGCTCAGCGCCGAACCGTTCATACAGGGCAGGATGCAGCTTTTTGAGCTGCGTCCGCAGATACAGAATGGCGTCCCTGGACATGGAGCGTGCCATCGAAGCGGGCCGAACACGGTAATTCACCAGTGCTTCAGGAATGCAAACGCCCATTCGTCCGTGCTCCACCATCCCCAACCAGCCGTCGTAGTCCTCAAGACCATATTCCATCTCTTCGTGGTTATGGGCAAAGGCAAGATAATCCTTTCGCCGTGCAACAGCCATACATGTCAGCTGATTCTGTGCGCACATATATGGCATTTCTGTATCGAAGGTTGTCCATACGCTGGTACTGCCTTCAAAATACTGCACCCAGCTGTATACAAACGAGACGTTCCGGTGCAGCCTGAGCACCTGAATGCATCGGGAGAAATAGGTGGGCTCCACTGTATCGTCCGCGTCAAGAAAACATACGAATTCCCCTCGGGCAAGCCTGACGCCAGTATTGCGCGCGTGCGCCAATCCCCCGTTCTCTATCCGAACCAGCCTGAGACAATCATACTGATTGTCAAGCTCTTTAGCTATGGCGATGCTGTCGGGATCAGTGCTGCCGTCGTCAAGCAGCACGATTTCGATTTGCTCCTGATCATAATCGCTTCTTAAAATGCTGGAAACGGTTTCCTTAACTGTTTTCCCGAGGTTATAGTATGGAATCACCACCGAGAGCAGACCGGCCTTCTCCGGCGAAAGGGCTGCTTCCTGAGAAAGCGGGGAAGCTGGGATTTCTGTCAGGAATGGATAGGGATGATACGCGGCGGGTTCACCCATGATTTTCTGATAATAAGCTTCCCGGACTGGAATATTGTGCTGCAGGGCGCAGCAATGGTAAATCCGCTGATAGCCGCGAGCACCGATTGCTCTCAGCTCGTCATCTGATTTCGACAGCACTTCCCGGAGCACCCGGCAGCAGTCTCCCGGCTGATCCCAGTCGAAGATAAACCCGTTCACCCCATGTTCTCCGACCGCTTCCGCCTGGCCGCCTTGCCGTGATACCACCACCGGCACGCCATTGGCCATGGCCATTACGTTGGTATATGGGTAGTTCTCATAAATGGAGGGGATCACAACGGCCTTTGCCTCGGCATAGAGCCGTTCCAACTCCTCTGGCGGCACCTTGTCCTTCATGATCAGAAGACCGGCTTCTATCCATTTTCCGTACTTCTGTCGGATCATCTCACCGATGGTTTGATTTCGGGGCGAGAACATTACATCGCTGCCAACCAGTACCAGAGGCGTCTGAACGCCTTCCTCCCACAGCTTGGTCATGGGGTCGAGCAGCTGATAGACGCCCTTTCTGTATTCCAGGCGGCCGGCGTATAGCAAATGCTTGCCGCACTGATAACGATTTCCTGTTTCATGAAAATGATAAGGAAGCGGAATAACGTCGAAGGTTTTTTCCCCTGCATAAGGCAGCAGATGATTGTGCAGAAACTGACTCTGGGTCAGAAGCGCATCCGCGGCCTTCATGCAGAACATTTCCATTCGACCGATCCAGTATATGGGAAATGCGTATTCCGGTGTTCGATTGACTGCCGACAGCTCAAAATTGGGCGTGTGGCAATGCACTACCATTTTGATGCCCTGAAAACGCGCTTCGCCCAGGTGCTTGGCCTGCAGAATGTAATAACCGATGGCGTTGTACTCCGGCAACTCAATGATGTCCGGCCTGCCCACACGGTCAATCAGATCGGCGACCTGCCGATAATACGCCTGGTAAAGTGTGATGTAGTAGCCCAACTTTGCCGACTGTTCATTGTCGGGGCGCAGAAAGCGATGATGGATCAGGTTGTCATTGATTTGCTCATGCTTGCTGCATGTATCCGCAGTCACAACGATCACCTGATGCCCAGCACCGGCCAACCCGCGGCTGGCAATGTCTACATACATCCCTATGCCGCCGCCAAAGCTTGGAGGAAACTCATCCGTCAAAAACCATATCTTCATTGGGACAAATCCTCTTCCTCATCATCCGAAGTTTGTATCAATGTCATTGTCTATTTCATACGCCTGACAGATAGCGCCGGTGTCACCCATCATTTTCACAGCACCATGCTCCAGCCAAATCACACGTTCGCACATTTCACGGATTTGCTGCAGGGAATGGGAAACAAACAGCACGGTTGTGCCACCGGACATCATGTCCATCATACGGGCACGGCTTTTTTTCTGAAACGCCGCGTCGCCCACCGACAGGATTTCGTCCACAATCAAAATTTCCGGCTCGATCATCGTGGCCACGGAAAATGCCAGCCGTGCCAGCATGCCTGAGGAATATGTCTTCAGCGGCACGTCAATAAACTCGCCCAGCTCGGAGAAAGCAACAATCTCGTCGTACTTACTTTTGAGGAATTCCTCTGAGAACCCCAA
The DNA here is from genome assembly GCA_945877525.1 of uncultured Clostridia bacterium. GTDB lineage: Bacteria > Bacillota > Clostridia > Christensenellales > Aristaeellaceae > UBA11524. The sequence goes on from CAMDVP010000125.1 coordinate 7,648, forward strand.
AATGGCCCCGTTCAGGAAGATGTTGTCGTGCCCGGACAGCTCCATGTCGAAGCCGCTGCCCAATTCCAGCATCGGCGCGACCCGGCCTGCGGTCACCACCTTGCCGGAGGTGGGCTTGAAGATGCCGGAAATCACCTTCAGCAGCGTACTTTTGCCTGCGCCGTTGCGCCCGATGATGCCGACGATTTCCCCACGCTTCACCTCAAAGCTCACGTCGCGCAGCGCGGAGAATTCCTCGTACTGCTGCTTGCCCAGCAGATGGGTTACCACCCATTCCTTCAGGCTGGTGGTTTTGTTCTTGTCCATCCGGAAGCGCATGGACACGTTTTCAACCGTAATGATCGAATCCATTTCTTGTCTATGCCTCCCTTACAGATACAGCACAAAGCGATCCTGGTTTTTGCGGAACACCCAAAGCCCAACCGCCAGCGTGACTGCAACTGACAGCGTGCAGTACAGGTAGGTGATGGGTGTTGGCGAGCAACCGTCCAGGATGATAGTGCGCATGAAGAAAATGATCTGGTACAGCGGATTCATGTGGAAAACTGTGATCAGATTCGCCGGGATGATGCTTTCAGGGTAAAAGATGGGGGTCAGGAAATTCAGCATGGTCAGCGCCACACCCCAAAGGAAGGCCGTGTCCCGGAAGAACACGTTCAGTGTGGCCAGAATCAGCGATATCCCGAAGCAGAAGAGAATGAGGTACACCACCACCACCGGCAGCAGGAGCATGCTCTTATGGAAGGGCACCCCGGTGATCAGCATCACGATCATCAGCGGAATGAAGGAAATGCACAGGTTAATGGCTGATGACAACACCTTGCTCAGGGGATAAATCAGTTTGGGCATATAAACCTTGGTTATCAGTGCGCTGTTGCCCACGATAGAGTACATGCCCAGGTTGGTGGTATCACCAAAAAATGAAAAGCAAACAATGCCAGACATCAGGTACACTGGGAAATTCTCAATATTGCTGCTAAACAGCGTAGAGAACACCACCAGATAGACCAACATGGTCAACAGGGGATTGAGAAAGCTCCATATCATACCTAAAGAAGAGGACTTGTATTTGACCCGGAAATCCCTGTTCACCAGTTGGCGGAGCAGATAACGGTACTGCACAA
>CAMDVP010000126.1 GCA_945877525.1 uncultured Clostridia bacterium
CGGCGATGGCGCGGGTGATGGCCTGGCGAATCCACCAGGTGGCGTAGGTGGAGAACTTGAAGCCCTTGCGGTAGTCGAACTTCTCCACGGCCTTGATCAGCCCCAGGTTGCCCTCCTGAATCAGGTCGAGGAACAGCATGCCCCGGCCCACATAACGCTTGGCTATGGACACCACCAGGCGCAGGTTGGCCTCGCTGAGCTTGCGCTTGGCCTCCTCCTTTTCCTCGGGGGTGCCGGTTTCCAGCTTCTTGGCGATTTCAACCTCTTCCTCGGCGGTGAGGAGAGGCACCTTGCCGATTTCCTTGAGATACATGCGCACGGGATCGTCGATGCTGATGCCCTCGGGCACGGAAAGGTCAAGATCCTCCGTGGTATCCACGATAGGCTCCGGCTCGGCGGCGGCGGGATCGTTGTCGTTCACAACCACCACGCCCAGGGCCTCCAGGGTTTCCAGCACCTTGTCCAGCTGATCGGGGTCCATTTCCATTTCCATCAGGCGATCCATGATTTCCTTGTAGGTCAGCGCGCCCTTGGATTTTCCGCATTCATACAGTTCGTTCAGCTTGGCCTGGCGTGCATCGGGTGAAAGCGTCAAATGGGATCCTCTCCTTTTTCAGTCGCCGCCGGGATTAACGGGCGGACTTCAGGCGGTTCAGCTTCGCGGAAAGCGCCTGAACCTCGGTCATGGCAGCCTTTTTGTTGTCTCCGCTCAGGGTATTGACAGAGCGCATGATGGATTGAATCTTCTCCTCCAGGCGGCGGCGCCTGATGGAGGAAAGGCAGTCCTGCGCCATGCGGATGAGCTGGTCGGTGCTGTCGGAAGGGGGCGTCAGCAGCAGGCGGCTGACTCTGGCACGGTCGTTCTCGTCCTGCTGCTCCTCCACCAGGCTGGCGGGGGAGCGTCCCTGCCCCATGGCCAGAAACAGCTCCCGCAGCTGGGGATCAAGGAAATCCTCCTCCGAGGCAATGTCGCCGGGCAGGCGGCCCGTGGCGACAAGGGATATCAGCAGCTCCTCGGCGCGCACATCCTCGCCTGCCGGCAGGGGAGCCCTTTTCAAAGGTTCCCGCCGGGGCGCGGGGGTATGCGCCGCGGCCCTGGGAAGGGCCTGTCCAACCTGCGCCAGCAGCACCTCACGGGTAAAGCCTGTCTGCACGCTCAGCTCCTGCAGGTGGTTTTCCAATTCCACCGGCTCCAGCGTGCGCAGGATGGGCGCGCAGGCCTTGGCGTATTCAGTACGGCCCTCCTGGGTGCTCAGGTCGTACTGCTCCCGCAGGCGGCGCATGCGGTAGGTTTCGGGGGTCAGGGCGGGGAGCTTCTCAAAGCCCTCGGGCCCGTCGCGGCGGATGAACTCGTCCGGGTCCAGGCCGTCGGGAAAATCCAGCACCCTGGCAGGGATACCCTCCGCCTGCAGAATGTCCAGCCCTCGCAAAATGGCGTGCTGGCCTGCGCTGTCGCCGTCGTAGGCCAGATACACCTTCGGGGCGAAGCGCTTGAGCAGACGGGCCTGCTCGGCGGTGAGGGCAGTACCCAGGGTGGCGCAAACGCCTTTGACGCCGAACTGCGTCAGCGACACCACGTCCATGTATCCCTCCACCAGCACAATGCGCTCCAGGTGCCGTTCCTTGCGCAGCAGGTTGGCTGCGTAAACGCCAAGACGTTTGTTGAACACCGGCGTGTCAGAGGTGTTGAGATACTTGGGTTGGCCGTCGCCCAGCACGCGCCCGCCAAAGGCAAGCACGTTGCCGTACTGGTCGATGATGGGAAAGATGGCGCGTCCGCGGAACATGTCGAAGGCGCGCTGGGGCCTGGCCGGGGTGTCCGCGGCGGCCTCCTGGGCGGGCTTGACCACCGTCAGGCCGCAGAGCTTCAGTTCCTCCAGGGTGTAGCCCTGGTCAAGCAGGTAGCGGGTAAGCGTATCCCACCCTTCGGGGGAGGCGCCCAGGCCGAACTTGCGGATAACGCTGTCGCTCAGCCCCCGGCGCTTGAAATAGTCCAGCATGGGGCGGCCCGCGTCGGTGAACAGCGTTCTGTGGAAAAACTGCGCAGCCTCACGGTTGGCGTTGAGGAGGCGTTCCCGCTGGCTGCGGCGGCGCTGATAGTCGGGATCATCCTCCATCTGGGGCAGGGGCATGTGGAGCTGGTCAGCCAGGAAGCGCACAGCTTCCGGAAAGTCCAGCCGCTCCATGTCCATGATGAACTGAATCACACTCCCCCCGGCCTTGCAGCCGAAGCAGTAGTAAAGCTGCTGCTCGGGGTCCACGGAGAAGGAGGCGGTTTTTTCGCCGTGAAACGGGCACAGACCCCAATATCTATGCCCGTTCCTCTTCAGCGTTACATAGCCGGAAACAATCTGTACAATGTCGGCGCGCTGGCGGAGCTCGTCCAGCCAGGCGGCGGGAAAGCGCGGCGCCATGGGAAAAACCTCACCCCCTCAGCCTGTCACCCGTGCTAATGTTTCGCCACGATTCGCGCATTTCCTTCTTTCTCGGAATGGAAAAGTCGAGCAATCCCGTCAGCTGACGGGGAAGGACGCCGGGATGAACAGCTGCTGGTAGGTGCGAACGGCGTAGCGGTCGGTCATGCAGGAAAGATAGTCGCACACCCCGCAGGCCGAGCCGTCCCGGTAGCCGATGAGGACGAACTCCTCCGGCATTTCCCCGGGGTGATGCATGTAGTAGTCGAACAGGCCCTTCATCACATGGTCGCACCGGGCTTCCTCCGCGGCGCGCCAGGAGTCGCGGTACACCCGCTCGAACATGAAATCCCGCAGTCCGTCCATGGCGGACTGCACCAGCGGGCTCATGGACAATTCGGGCTTGTCCATGCTGTTTTCCACGATATCCAGTATCATGGTGTTGATGCGCTCGCCATGGGTTTTGCCCAGGATTTTGAGGCAGTCGGCGGGCAGCTCAAAGGGCTTGAGTATTCCGCCCCGCAGCGCATCGTCCAGGTCGTGGTTCAGATAGGCAATGCGGTCAGCCCGGCGGACGCACTGCCCCTCCAGCGTGGCGGGAAACTGCCGCCCGCTGTGGCAGAGAATGCCGTCGCGAACCTCCCAGGTCAGGTTCAGACCGGCGCCGTCGTTCTCCAGCATGTCTACCACCCGCAGGGACTGCTCGTTATGCCGGAAGCCCTCGGGCATCAATTCGTCCAGCGAGCGCTCCCCGATATGTCCGAAGGGCGTATGCCCCAGGTCGTGTCCCAGGGCGATGGCCTCGGCAAGATCCTCGTTGAGCCGGAGGGCGCGGGCCAGGGTGCGGGCTACCTGCGCCACCTCCAGGGTGTGGGTCAGGCGGGTGCGGTAATGGTCACCCTCGGGGGAGAGAAACACCTGCGTTTTGAACTTCAGGCGGCGGAAGGACTTGCAGTGGATGATGCGGTCCCTGTCGCGCTGAAACGCCGTCCGCAGGGGACAGGACTCCAGAGGGCGCTCCCGGCCGCGGCTTTTGGCGGACTGCACCGCCAGGGGCGAAAGCCGCCGCGCCTCGTCGGCCTCCAGCTGCTCGCGAATCGTCATGGGAAAGGCCTCCCTTCATGCCTGCATAGGGTGTATATACCACGCGGAGGTCGGGAAATCCTCTGTTTTTCCCTGCAAGCGCAAGAAAAAAGGAGGAAGCGCAGCGCTTCCTCCGAAAGCGGAACCGTTTTACTGCCCCAGCATGGCCGCGCCGATGATGCCGGCATCGGGGCCCAGCTGCGCCAGCTCAATGCGGGCATAGGGCATGGATTTGAACAGGATGTACCTGGGCAGCTCCCTGCGCACCGCGTCCAGCAGGAAGTCCCCCGCCTTGCTCACGCCGCCGCCCAGCACGATGATCTCCGGGTCGAGGAAGCAGATGATGGTGTTAATGGCCTGGGCCAGATAGCTCACATAACGCTGGAAAATCGCGCCGGCGGTTGCGTCGCCCTCCCTGGCAGCGTCAAAGACCATCTTGGCATTGATGCGGGAGACGTCGCCGCCGCACAGGGCCATGATGCTGCTTTCGGGATGGTCGGCCATGGCCTTGCGAGCCATGTTGATGATGGCAGTGGCGGAGCAGTAGCGCTCCAGACAGCCGCGGTTGCCGCAGTTGCAGCTTTCGCCGTCCAGATCCATGGTGATGTGGCCGATTTCGCTGCCCACGCCGTGGAAGCCGCTCCATGCCTTGCCATGGATAATGATGCCGCCGCCCACACCCGTGCCCAGGGTGATGAACACGCTGGAATCGGTGCCCGCGCTGACGCCCGCCACATATTCGGCCAAACCTGCCACGGTGGCGTCGTTGTCCACGAAGACAGGCTTGTCGATGTGCTTGCGGAACTCGTCGATGAAGGGCACGTCGTGCCAGCCCAGGTTGTTGCAGAAGGGCACCACACCGGTTCTGGGAATGGCGATGCCGGGCACGCCCACGCCGATGGACTTCACCTCGGCGAGGGAAACGCCGTTCTGCGCGAGGGTGTTCAGCACGCAGTCGGCCATGGCCTTGATCTGATCCTGATAGGGGATGTCCGTGCGGGTAACGATGGCGCCCCTGTGCAGGATGTGCCCGCCCTCGTCCACCACGCCTACCTGAATGCCGGTGCCGCCAACGTCTATGCCGATGTAAACCATTCGTCATTACCTCCTGTATTCTGTCGCCGCCCTCGAAAGGCGTTACTCCATCTGGCCGGATTTCTTCATAATCATTTCATTCAGTCTGCGGTCCAGCTCGTGGGCGGCGGAATAGCCCATGCGCTTGAGGGACAGGTTGCGGGCGGCCACCTCGATGATGATGGCCAGGTTGCGGCCGGGACGCACGGGCATGATCTGATGGGGAACCTTCACGCCGAGAATGGTGATGTACTCGTCGCTCAGCCCCAGCCGGTCGTATTCCTTGCCCTCGACCCATCGCTCCATATGCATGACCAGATCGATAGACTTGCTCAGGGCCACCGCGCCCACGCCGTACATGGCCTTGATGTCGATGATGCCGATGCCGCGGATTTCCATGAAGTGGCGCACCATCTCGGGGCATTCGCCGGTGAGACGGTCGTCGGACACGCGGCAGATATCCACCACGTCGTCCGCCACCAGCTGATGCCCGCGCTTGACCAGCTCCAGCGCGGCCTCGCTCTTGCCCACGCCGCTCTCGCCGGTCAGCAGCACGCCCACGCCGTACACATCCACCAGCACGCCGTGCCGCGTGACCCGGGGGGCCAGGCAGCGGTTGAGATAGGTGATGGCGGTGAATGTAAACTTGGTGGTGAGCATGTTGGTCTGGTATACGGCGATGTTCCGTGCACGGGCGGCTTCCAGCAGCTCAGGCGGCGCGGCCATACCCCGGCAGATGATCACGCAGGGCAGGTCGTAGGAGAAATACTTCTTCAGCATGGCGCGGCGCGCCTCGGGCTCGAGGTTTTCCAGGTAGGTCATTTCCACCTTGCCGATCACCTGGGGCCGCTCGAAGGCAAAATATTCATAAAAGCCGCAAAACTGCATGCCGGGACGGTTGAGGTCGGCGGAGCGGATATCCCATTCCGTTTTGGTGGATGGGGACAGCTCCGTCAGCTGCAGCGCCTTGGCAAACCCTGCTGCCTGAATCATGCGTTTTCCTCCCTTAACACATACTTGTCGATATAGTCCGCCACGCCGTCCTGCTCGTTGCTCAGGCAGTGGGCGGGAATGAGCGCCTTCACATCCTCCCGAGCGTTGGCCATGGCAATGCCCCGGCCCGCCGCGGTGAGCATGCTCATGTCGTTCAGGCTGTCGCCGAAGGCCAGCAGCTCCTCCATGGCAAAGCCGAAATGCTCCGCGCACCAGCGTAGCGCGTTGCCCTTGGTGGCTCGGACAGGGTTGACTTCCAGAAAATACGGCTTGGAGCAGGTAACCGCCGCGCGGCCTGCCAGCTGCTCGCTTGCCTCACGCATCATGACGGCAATGCGGGCGGGGTCGTCCATCATCAGCAGCTTCGGGGTGGGGCGGGTGATAAAGGCCGTCAGGTCGCCCACAAACACCCCCGGCAGGGCGGAAGAGGCGGCGTATTCGTCGGCATAATGATCCTGCCGGGAATAGTAGAACCTGTCTTCATCATACACCTGGGCGTAGCTGCCGTGGCGCTCGGCGAAGGCCGCAGCTTCCCGGGCCACCTCGACGCTGAGCAGCTCCTGCATCAGCACCTGCCCGTTTCTGTCGCGCACCTCCGCGCCGTTGGCGCAGACATAGCATGCCGCGCAGCCGACGCGATCCACAAAGCTGCGCATGCTTTTGCTCGTGCGGCCGCTGGCGGGAATGATGGTGATGCCGCGATTCGCGGCCTCCCGCAGCACCCGGCAGGTGTAGTCGGAAACGCTGCGGTCATCCCGCAGCAGGGTGTCGTCCAGGTCAAAGGCGATAGCTCGTACCTTCACAGTGCAATCCTCCATCATTTCTCCAACCTATTATAGCAAAAATACGCCGGGATTGCCACAGGGAAATACAACTTTTTGTCGCGATTGGGAAGGAATTTGCATTCATGAGGGGAATTTTATACACAAGTCTACCATGACTAAAGGAGGAAACGTTCTATTATGATGAACCGTAATGAAGCCCGGGCCCAGGCCCAGGCCCTTGTCGCGCAGATGACCCTGGAGGAGAAGGCCTCTCAGCTCCGTTTCGACGCCCCTGCCATTCCGCGCCTGGGCATTCCTGCCTACAACTGGTGGAATGAGGCGCTCCATGGCGTGGCCCGCGCCGGCACGGCCACGGTGTTCCCCCAGGCCATCGGTCTGGCGGCGATTTTTGACGAGGATTTCCACGGCAAGGTGGCGGAGGTGATCTCCACCGAGGCCCGCGCCAAGTACAACGGCCAGTCCGCCGAGGGCGACCGGGACATCTACAAGGGCCTGACCCTGTGGAGCCCCAACATCAACATTTTCCGCGATCCCCGCTGGGGCCGCGGCCATGAAACCTATGGCGAGGATCCCTACCTGACCTCCCGCCTGGGCGTGCGCTTTATCGAAGGCGTGCAGGGCGAAGGCAAGTATATTAAGGCCGCTGCCTGCGCCAAGCACTTTGCCGTGCACTCCGGCCCCGAGGCCATCCGCCATGAGTTCGACGCTCAGGCCACCCCCAGGGACATGGAGGAAACCTACCTGCCCGCCTTTGAGGCCGCGGTGAAGGAAGCCCATGTGGAGGCCGTCATGGGTGCGTACAACCGCGTCAACGGCGAGCCCGCCTGCGGCTCCAAAACGCTGCTGGTGGATATCCTCCGGGAAAAGTGGGGCTTTGAGGGACATGTGACCAGCGACTGCTGGGCCATCGCCGACTTCCACATGCACCATATGGTGACCTCCACCGCGCCGGAATCCGCCGCCCTGGCCATCAAAAACGGCTGCGACGTGAACTGCGGCAACACCTACCTGCATCTGCTGCAGGCCTATCAGGAGGGCCTGGTGACCGAGGATCAGATTACCCTGGCGGCCGAGCGCCTGTTCACCACCCGCTACATGCTGGGCCTGTTTGCCGACGACTGCGAGTATGACAGGATCAGCTATCTGGAAAACGACACCGATGAGCACGACGCCCTGGCGCTGCAGGCAGCAGAGAAGTCGATGGTGCTGCTCAGGAACGACGGCGTGCTGCCCCTGGACGAAACGAAGATCAAGACCGTGGCGGTGATCGGCCCCAACGCCGACAGCAAGCCCGCCCTGGAGGGCAACTACTGCGGCACCTCCAGCCGGTATGTCACCTTCCTGGAGGGCATCCGCGCCTACTGCCGCGAGCGGGGCATCCGCGTGCTGTACAGTCAGGGCTGCCCGTTGTCTACCGAAAGGACGGAGAATCTGGCCCAGCCCGGCGACCGTCTGGCCGAAGCCCGGCTTTGTGCCAAGGCGGCGGACGTGGTGATTGCCTGCGTAGGCCTGGACGCGACCCTGGAGGGCGAGGAGGGCGACACCGGCAACCAGTACTTCAGCGGCGACAAGAAGGACCTGCAGCTGCCCGAACCCCAGCGCGTCCTGATGCAGACCCTTGCAAAGACCGGCAAGCCCCTGGTGACGGTGCTGGCGGTGGGCTCCTCCCTGAATGTTCCGGAGGGCAACGCCCAGGTGCTGGCGTGGTATCCCGGCCAGGCGGGCGGCACGGCGCTGGCGGAGATTCTCTTCGGCCGCGTGAGCCCCTCCGGCAAGCTGCCCGTGACCTTCTACCACGATGTGGCCGACCTGCCCGAGTTCACCGACTACCACATGGAAAACCGCACCTACCGCTACTACACCGGCACGCCGCTGTATCCCTTCGGCTTCGGCCTGAGCTACACCACCTTCGCGGTGGAGAACCTCCGTCCCGCGGCGGATCATGTGACCGTCACGGTGACCAACACCGGCGCCATGGACGCGGAAACGGTGGTGGAGGTGTATGTGCGCGACCGTACGTCGAAGTGGTCGCCCGTGCATCCGAGCCTGGCGGGCTTCGCCCGTGTGGCGCTGAAGGCGGGCGAGAAGCGCGAGGTCACCGTGAAGCTGAACCCCAACGCCTTCACGGTGGTGAACGCCGCTGGCGAGCGCATCCGCGACGGCAAGGTCTTTGATATTCACGCCGGCCTGAGCCAGCCCGACGCGCGCAGCGTGGAGCTGATGGGCCAGGCGCCGCTGCATGCGGAGATGACGGTGGAGTAAGAAAAAAATGATGCGCAAACCAATGGCAGGAAAGACTGTGCCGGATAGATTCGCGAAGATAAACTGGCTTTTCGGCCCGACACAGTCTTTCCGCTGCCGTTGGTCGTGAGTTGGGGCGTAGCGGTTCAACGGTCGCA
>CAMDVP010000127.1 GCA_945877525.1 uncultured Clostridia bacterium
CAGGAACACCAGCAGCATGGGCACCAGCATCAGGTACAGCCGCCAGTCCTTGAGGATGGTCACGCCCACATGCCGCCAGGCGTGCTTCTCCACATCGTCCCGCACCGCCTGCTCCGGGTTTTCACGGTACACGCCGGCAGCCTTGTCATATACAAGGAAATCCGCCGCCTTCGCCGCCATATCCCTCACGCTCCTTGCTTGTTGTTATGCTTCCCCGTCCCATGGGGACAGACGCTCACGTTCCATTTCTTCCGCCACGCGATGAAGATAATGCCGCTGTTCCTCCAGCATGCCGTCCAGCCGCCGCGCAATCCATACGATCAGCACAGCGAATAATGTGGACAGCGTGTCCGTGGACACAAACCCTACGCATACCCGCAGGCTGCCGCCCATGACAAGGGCCAGCGCAAACCTGCCCAGCTGCATCAGCAGCGCTGTGAGCAGTCCGTAAAGCATGGCCAGCAGGACACTACTGTGTAAGCGCTTCCACCCTTCTCCACAAAGAAACCGCGTCAGCAGCAGCGAAGCCAGATTGCCGACACAGTAGATGAAGTATTGCGGGAGCGCCGCGCCGGATGCTAAGCAAAATACTCCGGCACCGAAAACAGCAGGTATGGCGGCAAATATGCCCCATCGTACCATCACAATGGCCGTTACCGCCGGCGTGATGGACAGCGTATAGGGCTCCCCGGGAAACCACCGGGTAGCGCCCAGGGTAATCAGCGCTTCGCATCCGCACAGCAGGGCGGTAAACAGAAACAGATCCATCGCACGATACTGCCGGAAGGAAATCTGCTTTTTCATTTCAAGCCCTCCGGAAGATTGCTGGAATACGCAATTCATCAGAATGGGTGCAATCCCGTACCCTGATTCGACTGAAACGATTTCGTTCACACCAATTACAGTTTTATTTTACCCTTCGATGACAGGCAAGTACATATACAAAAGATATCTGTTTATGTACAAAACCGACATTGCGGGAGACTTTTGCGTTCATGCGTCCAGATCAGTCAGACAAGGCTACCTGGATTGGCGCGGCTGGATGTAACGCTTTACATGATATAGCCTTCCTGATTCCTTCGGAACGAACAAAAAAGGAGCGGCTCTTTTCGAGCCGCTCCGCGGGTGTACAGGGCAGGGGATTACTTCGCGGGCGCTTCGGCCACGGCCACAATGCGGCCCTCACCGTAGGGATCGGCGTAATTCTCGCCAACCACGCCGCCCAGGGAATCGATGATGTAGTCGATCAGCACCTGGTTATCCAGCTTGACTTCATCCTGCAGCACCTTGTTGTCGGTGAACATGCTGATGCCGTCGCCGCCGCTCTTGAGCATGTAGTTGTGGGAAGCGAGGGTGTAGGTCTTGGCAAGGTCAAGATCCTCGCCGTGAACCTTCACGTTCTTCACGCGGTATTCGCCGGTCACACCGGTGAAGGCGCCCTTGTCGTTTTGGGTGCAGGAGGACTCGATGTAGGTGTGGATTTCATAGGTCAGGCCGGACACCTGCAGGAAGCCGCCGTTTTCGCCGGGCACGTTGCGGGAGGCCCATTCCAGCGCGTCCAGAATCTCCTGGCCGGTGGCTTCTACCACGCACATGGCGTTGCCGAAGGGATGAACCTTCAGGATGTCGTTCAGGGTGATGTCGCCCGCGGCAATGCTCACGCGGATGCCGCCACCGTTCACAAAGGCGATGTCCGCGCCGGACTGGTCGCGGTAGGCATCGGCGCACAGATCGCCCAGGTTGGTTTCAGCGTTGCGGATAATGCGGATGGGCTTGCCGTTCTCATCCACTGCCTCAGGGTCGTAGATGGTCAGGTCCACGGCGGACTTGGCGACCACCTCGCTCAGCTTGGCATTCAGGGTTTCGGTGGCGGCCTTCACGGCCTCGCTAACCTCGTTCTCGATGCCGAACAGCGCGGGGGCGCTCACCTTGTTGCTCCAGGTGTACAGTCCCGCGGAAACGCTGCCGTCCTTGGCGGAAATCACGGCATAGCCGATGCCGCCCAGCTTGGTGCCGCAGCCGGAGCGCGGGATTTCCTTGCCGTCCTTGTTGGTCACCATGGTCTGGTCGGTGTCATGGCTATGGCCGTCCAGGAAGGCGTCGATGCCGTTGGTGTGGGTAATCACATCGTCGTAGCGCCAGGGGGAGCAGGTGGCCTCGTTGCCCAGGTGCGCCATGGCGATCACATAGCTGGCGCCCTCGGCCCGGGCAGCGTCCACGGCGGACTGCACGGCCGCGTAGAGCGCGTCGCCGGTTTCATCCTCGGAGAAGCCGTAGATGTAGTTGCCGTTACCGTCCTGGAAGTAGGTGGGGGTGGAGCTGGTGAAGGTCTTGGGGGTGGTCATGCCCACAAAGGCAATCTTCACGCCGTCGAATTCCTTGATGACATAGGGCTGGAACACCAATTCGCCTTCCTTGGTGAAGTTGGCGCTGATGTAGGGGAAATTCGCCTTTTCTACCAGGGACAGGAAGTTATCCATGCCATAGTCGAACTCATGGTTGCCGGGGATGGCCACATCGTAGCCCACGGCGTTCATCAGGTCGATGATGGCCTCGCCCTTGGTCATGGTGCCCACGGGCTCGCCCTGGATGGCGTCGCCGTTATCCACCAGCACCACATGGTTGCCGGCGGCCTTGAGACTGTCGCGCACGGCGGCCAGGCCGGCATAGCCGAAGCCCTGATCAATGCCGCAATGGGCGTCGCTGGTGAACAGGATCACCACATCCTGCTGGAGCGCAGGCGCGGCTTCTTCAGCCACGGCGGTGCAGCTCAGCAGCATCGCCAGGGCCAGGAACAGGCCAAGAATCTTCTTCATTGCTTGGTTCCTCCTTTTAATTTGTAAAGGGTTCCTTGCTTCATTATATCATATCCCATGGCAAATTCAAGCACGGAGGCGCAGGAACGCCAACTTTTCTCCTGCGCAGGACTTGTACCGTAAGACAGAAAACGTCCCTCGGTATAGTTGCGCACCGCGCGGAAATAAACAAAATATGGAGAAAATGCGCGGATAATATTGATTTATAGGAAAAATAGGTATATAAATAAATGGGGGATTCTGTCAGGAAAACACGCCATCGCGGTGGAGAGGGGAGTCGCCGGTATGAACGCCACGTTTTCCGACTTCTATATTTATTTTTCGGTGCTGATTGCTCTGGCAGATATATTCTTGGCGGTCATGTCCCTGCAGAAGAACAGAACAACGGGGCGCTTCCTGGGCTACGCATGCCTTGGCGCCGCGGTGGTGGACGTCAGCTATCTTGTCAGCATTCTCAATGATGAATATCTCTGCATGTCGGTCATGTCCAGCGTATATTTTGTCAATATTGACATCATGCTGGTCAATCTGCTGATTTTTACCATTTACTTTATCGAAGGCAGCTTCACCCGCATCGGAAAGCTGTGCATCGGGCTGTGCGCGTTGTATACGGCCTTTGAACTTGTGGTGTTCGCCATCAATCCCTTCTGTGAGATTGCCGTGCATTATGTGCCGCGCAACACGGAGATTGCCCGGTACAGCTATCAGATGAAGCCGCTGTACTGGATGCATCTGCTGTTTACCTATGCCATGGTGGTGGCGGTGCTGGCGATGATGACCCGCAAGATGTATATGATTCCAAGGGAATACCGGGCGCAGTACCGGTATGTGGTGCTGGGCATCATCGGCATCGTATCGGTCAACGCGCTGTTTCTGTACCTGCCGGGCGAGGGCATTAACCTTGACTATTCCATCTGCGGCTACAGCCTCACGGCCTTCCTGATTTACTGGAGCTGCTTCAATTACTCCACCCATGGCATGCTTAACTGTCTGAAAACCAGCATTTTCGAGAACATCGGGCAGGGTATTGTGCTGTTCGACTATAACAACCAGCTGATTTTGCACAACCGCCGGGCTGACGACCTGCTCGGAATAATTGACGCAGAGAAATGCTCGGCGCTGGACAGCTTCCTTGCCTGTTTTGACCTGACCCTGCCCAAGGACGCTGCGGAGGACAGCTGTACCCTGCAGTGCTATGTTCCAAGCGGCGAGGAAATCCGTCCTCTGCGCTGCGATATCCGCAGCCTGAAGAACGACCGCCAGCAGCACCTGGGCCAGCTGTTTGTGTTTTCCAACGCGGCCCTGGAAACCGACCTGCTCACCGGCTTCCAGGACTGGGAAAGCTTCCAGCTGTTCGCCAGGGATTCGCAGCATGCCTTTCCGTGCCATACGGCCGTTGCGGTGTGCGACATCAACAGCCTGTCTGTGATCAACAGCACCATGAGCGTCCACGCCGGGGATCAGAAAATCAAGCAGCTGGCGGACGCCATGCGCAGCTGCTTTCCCAAACAGACGTACTATGTTCGCGGCCTGGAGGCGCATCTGATCGCGCTGTGCCGGGGCAGCGACGAGGCGGAAATGCAGTCCTGCATGACCAGGGTAAAGGCCATGTTTCCCGGTAAAATACAGTTTGCCGTCAGCATGACGACGGAGGATGCGCCGGATGTACTGCAGGCCATCCAGACCGCCACCCGTGCCATGCGGGCCAAGAAGCTGCTGGACCAGGAATCCATCCATTCTGAAATGCTCTCCTCCCTGATCCGCGCGCTGAAGGAATGCGACAGCGACACAGAGCATCATGTGCGACGCACACAGCAGATGGGCGCGGAGCTGGGCAGGCGTATTGAGTTGACCGACGTGCAGCAGAGCAACCTGTCCCTGCTTTGTCTGCTCCATGACATCGGCAAGATCGGCATTCCCCTGGAAATCCTCAACAAGCCCGGCCAAATCTCCAACGAGGAATGGAATATCATCAAAACCCATACGGCCAAGGGCTATGAGATTGCCAGAAGCAACAACGAACTGAAGGGCATTGCCGATGAAATTCTGCACCACCACGAGCGCTGGGACGGCCAGGGCTATCCCGACGGGCGGAGCCGGGAAAGCATCCCGCTTCTGTCCCGGGTGATTGCGGTAGTGGACGCCTATGACGCCATGACCAATACACGCTCCTATCGGGTTGCCCTGTCGCCTGACAAGGCTATGGAGGAGCTGCGCCGCTGCGCCGGCACCCAGTTCGACCCCTACATTGTGTCGGAATTCCTGCAGATGCTCAAGGAGAATCCGCCGGAAGCGGCGCCCGACGCCGAGGGCGCGCAGCCTGTTCAGGCGCCTGCCGCCGTATCCTCCATGGCTGAAAGAAGCAGCGGAGTGGAAATGGGCCGCTGTGTGCATGTGGTGCCCCACTGCCGGTATCTGCTGGATGAAAACATGCGCATTATCAGCGTGGATGAGAATTTTGAAAAGCTGACCGGCTATACCCAGGAGGACATTCAGCAGCAGACCATCTATCAGGTCGATATGATTCCTGAGGAGGACAGAACGGAATATCTTTGCCAGACCAACGCCATTCTGGCTAAAAACCCCATGGCCTTTGAGGAGCACAGACTGCGCTGCAAGGATGGCACATCCATTTATGTATTCTGCTATGGCAGGATGTATTTCGATTCCATTGCAAGGGCTGAGCGCTCGGAGATTATCATTGCCGAGGTCAGCAACACCTACTCCATGAAGATGATCACCGACGCTGAGCAGAGCAAGGCCCAAAGCCGCCTGCGCCATTGGGAACGCACCTACCGGACAGACTCGCTTACCGGGCTGATGAACCATGCGGCCTTCCGCAGCGACGTGGAGCTGAAGCTGCTGGAAAACAAGAACCGTATCATGATGCTGATGATGGACGTGGACAAGTTCAAGGAATATAATGACACCTACGGGCATCATGACGGCGACAGGTTCCTGATTCTGGTGGCACAGACGCTGCTCTCTTCTCTCAGGCAGGAGGATCGCGCCTGCCGCATGGGCGGCGACGAGTTTGCCGCGGCGATTTTCTTCCCGAAGAATGCCGATGGGGCGGTGCTGTCGGAGCGGGCGCAGCAGGTGTTTGACCGGATGAATCTGACGCTGAAGGGTATCCCAGGAGGCGTGGGCATATCCGTGGGCGCGGCTGTGGCCCAGGCAGGGATGACCTTCAATCAGCTCTATGAGGCGGCGGACAAGGCGCTATACCGGGCAAAGGAAAACGGACGCGGCCGGATTGTACTTAGCGGGGAAAAGCAGACCGTTTCACAGCAGGAGAGAAATGCTGACGGTGCAGAAGGGAGACATGAATGAAAAAGCGTATAGCAGCCCTGATGCTGGCGGCACTGCTTCTATTGAGCGGCTGTCAGACGACAAGTGCCCCTAAGGACGTGGACTCGGGCTTCCGGGTGGAGGACATGAACCGGGCGCTTCTGAAGGCAGCTGACACCCTTCCGCGCAGTCAGAGCCTGTATTTTGACAACGGGCTTGAAATCACCGGCCTTGGCGTGACCTATGACGGCCGCCCTACGGCCTTTGACGGATGCTATTATTTTCCGGCGATCGAGCGCATGACCGGCGCGCGTCTGGCTATCGACTGGCAGGAAAGCGAGGGCTATGCCTCCACTGTGGCCACGACGCTGCTTTCCGGCAGAAAGGCTCTGCCTGATATCATCAACCCGACGGATTTCGGCGTAATGGATCTTGCCGACGACGGGGTGATTATCCCCCTGGACGATTATCTTTCCCTGATGCCGGATATTGTACAGGCGGTGGGCGAGGAACGCATGGACGCCTGGCGGTCGGCGGACGGACACATCTATACCATTCCGTCGGTGTCTACCATCCGCGGTTCTTTTTCCATGATGGTGCGCAAGGATTGGCTGGATGCCCTTGGTATGGCGGAGCCTGATACATGGGAGGACTGGCTTGATTACTGGCGTGCTGTCCGCGACGCAGACCTGAACGGCAATGGCGATCCTCACGATGAAATTCCCCTGGCCCTGGCCGAAAGCTCGGACGGTGAGCGCAGTCTGACGCTGCTGCTCAACGCTTTCGGCATTGCCGCCTCCAACGACACCCAGTTCTGCGTTCTGGAGGACGGCACCTATACCCTGGTTTACGAGCATCCGCGCTATCCGGACTTTCTCAAGGCCATGGCCGGTCTGTATGACGAGGGCATTCTGGTGCAGGGCTACGAAAAGTTTTCCTATGCATCCATTGAGGAAGCCATGGGTAACAATACGCTGGGCAGCACCATGACCTTCGCCGCCTCCGGCGCGCAGACAGAAGCCCTGCGGGCCAACGGCTGCAAGGACGCCCTGTGGGTCAGCGTCAGACCTGTAGCAGGTCCTTATGGCGACAGAATGATAAAGGAACGGGAGCTGGTGTCGCCCACCTGGTGCATCACTTCCGGCGCGCTGGACAGGGGCAAGGCGGAGAGCATTGTGCGTCTTTTCAACTGGTGCTTCACCCAGGAGGGCTCTTATCTGTACAACTACGGCATTGAGGGCATCAGCTACACGCTTGAGGACGGTAGCCCTGTGCTGAACAAGGAGCTGGTAGCGCATGGATTTGCGGATTACCGCGCCGTGGGCATCAACTACGAGCCCTTCGGCGGCTGCTGGCTGCAGGACGCCTATATGCAGTGCCTGTTTGCGGGCAAGTCCTTTGATCACCTGAACGATGTGCAGCGGGAAACCTTTGCGGGTCTTTTTACCGTCAACAGCGATTTTTACTATTCGCAGCCGCCGACCATGGAGACGGAAAGCTATGTGAAATTCCGTTCTCCGCTGATAACCGGCGGGATATGCGTCCTGCGGGATCAGGCCATTCGTGGTGAAATCAGCATGGAAGAGTTCGACGCGGCCTATGCACAGCTGAAGGCAAAAGGCCTGGACGATGTGATTTCCGAAGGAAACGCCTGCTACCAGATCATGATGACCGGAGGTGGCGGTGCATGACGCGAAGGGCAGAAAAACCGGGCAGGCTGATCCGATGGCCGTTTCTCTATGTGGCGATGGGTCTGGTGGCAGTGATTCTGGTGGCGTCAACCGTGCTGTGGACAAGAAGCACCCAGCATGCTTCGGAGCAGACGGTCAATGATCTGGTAGAGTTTTATCTGGAGGAAATAGCGGAGCGCAACGCCGGATACATCTCCGCCGAGCTTGACGAAAAGGCCAGACAGATGGAGATGGCGCTGAATGTGCTGGATGCATCCTACCTTCGGAACGAGGAGAGCATTCGGAACTATATCAGCCTGGTGCAGCGGATCAACGGCCTGGATATGCTCGCCCTGGCGGATGAGAACGGCATGGTGTACACTGCGGAAAGCACCTTCTCCGGGATATCGCGCTTTGGATTTCTGTCAGAGAAGATCACAAAGACAGATATTCATATGGTGAACAGCTACGGTACCCGCACCATGATTATCATCGCAACCCCGGTTCAATTGCAGGCGAAAAACGGCATTCCGATCGTCAGCGCCTTCAGCGGGATCAATATTGAAAATGTAATCGCCACTTCATTTCTTCAGAATCCGGAAAACAAAACCTACTGCCGCCTGTTTACCAGGGACGGCGAGAACCTTCTGAATATAAACGGGGAGTATCAAAACGGGCGAAACCTGTTTGATATTTGGTCGGAGAGCGCGGATTTCGCCTCCGGCTACAGCCTGGAGCAGGTACGGCAGGACTGGATGGATGGCGTGGAGGGCTATACCGTATATGCCACGGAGAACGCCGGAAGCACCTATGTGTATTATAAGCCCGTGCAGAACACCAGCCTGATTCTGACCTCCTTGATGAGGGAAAGCAACATCAACGACGTGGTGGATGCCGGCACCCATAAGATGCTGCGGGGGAGCCTTGTCTATGTGATCGTTGTGACGGCTGCGCTGCTCAGCCTGCTGGC
>CAMDVP010000128.1 GCA_945877525.1 uncultured Clostridia bacterium
GACCCTTCAGGCCGCTTAATTCTAAAAATGTCTAACTTTTGGGGTTCACTTCAATGAGCCGTCCGGTTAAAACAGATTCCTTTCGTTACATGCTCAGTCTTGTGTGGCCCATTTTTGTGGAGCTGCTTTTGCAAATGCTTGTAGGCAACATCGACCAGCTGATGGTGGCACGCTACTCGCAGGATACAGTGGGCGCCATCGCCAATGCCAATCAGGTGCTGAACATCCTTCTGCTGGTGTTCAGCATGATGTCCATGGCCACTGCCATTCTGGTGGCGCAGAGCAAGGGCGCACAGAATCATCAGCAATTGGCGGTCATTTACAGTCTATCCTGTATGGTTAACCTGTTTTTAAGCCTGCTGGTAAGCTTGGCCATCTTCCTGTTTGGTGATGTGTTTTTTCGCTGGATGAATGTGCCTGAGGTGTTCATCGTTCCAGCCAGGGAATACCTGCGCATCGTAGGAAGTTTTTGTTTCCTGCAAGCATTGTTTTTGACCTTTACCTCCATCTTCCGATCCAATCAGATGATGCGTGTGGGTATGATAGTGTCCATTGTAGTCAATATCACCAATGTACTGGGTAACGCAGTCCTCATCAACGG
Organism: uncultured Clostridia bacterium; assembly: GCA_945877525.1. Classification (GTDB taxonomy): domain Bacteria; phylum Bacillota; class Clostridia; order Christensenellales; family Aristaeellaceae; genus UBA11524. The sequence continues at coordinate 602 of CAMDVP010000128.1, forward strand.
TGTGGGGCCTCTTCCCGCAATGGGCGTGAAGGGCGCGGCCATCGCCACCAATATCAGCCGCCTGTGCGGTACCGCGATGTTAGTGTACCTGTTTTATCACAAGCTTCATGGACGCATCTGCCTTGCGCACCTGCGCCCCTTTCCCATCCAGCTTTTGAAAAAGCTGCTGGCTGTGGGCATACCGTCGGGGGGAGAAAGCCTGTCCTACAGTGTAGCGCAGCTGGTCGTGATGAGTTTCATCAACAGCTTCGGCCCTGATTCTGTCACCGCAAGGGCCTACTGCAACACCATTGCCTCGTTTGCCGTGCTGTACTGTTTGTCAGTTTCGCAGGTCACGCAGGTGCTGGTAGGACATGAGGTGGGTGCAAAGCGCTTTGACGCGGCAGACCGCATCGCCAAGCGTGCAGCTGTTTCTTCCACGCTGGTGACCACGGTGTGCTCTGCGATCATCTGCCTGATGATTCAGCCCATCCTGACCCTGTTTGAGGCAACGCCGCAGGTAAAAGCACTGTGCCAGACGGTAATGTATATAGAAATCGTTCTACAGTTCGGTCGCAGCTTCAATATGCTTTACATTCGCGCACTGCAAGGGGCAGGCGATATCCGGTTTCCCATCACGATTGGTATTCTTGGCAACTGGATTACGGTGGTCGGTTTAGGATACCTGTTTGGATACATTCTGGATTTAGGCTTGCCGGGCGTGTGGGTCGCAATGGCTATGGATGAGAACATTCGCGGGTTGATCTTCATCTTCCGTTGGCGTAGCGGCAGGTGGAAAATGAAGGTTCTGGCCTGAATCAGCAGGTTCACTCAAGGCGGGTCAGGTCTGTTCTTCCACTCCTTGCTCAGCTCATTCTCAGCAAAAAGGCGCCGCAGGGTTCCTTCAAACGGATAGTATACGTTCAAAACCAGTTCGTGCCAATGTATGAAACAGCATCAGAAGGATTGCGTGACTTCACAGTCCTTTCAGTGCAGGCCAGGCTGCCATCTAATTCATAGGACGCGTTTTGTCATGCATTTTTTGTAGAAACGTTCCTGCAATGCATTGCGTCTGTCAGCAAGTGCTCAAGGCGGTTGATTGCATGCGGTCTACAAAAGCCTTTCTCTAATCCACAAGCCGCAGGAAACAGGGAACCAGCAGACGGCTGATGAAGTGTGGATCGGGTTCGTCGGTGTACAGCGGCGCTGCGGCTGCAGTCAGACCCGTCATATCCATATACTTCGAACCAATTGCTTCTTATGGGAGATGGGTTCGGACGACTGCTCAGTTTTATCCAGGATGAACCTGCGCCAAAGTCTGAATGGTAACCCAACAGGCCGGGATAAACCATGTAAACGAAAAATGGGGGGCACCGAACCTGCATCATCCCAGGTATACCCTATGTATCTTCAAGCTGCCTTGTTGGGCGAGCCACTGTTCCTTTCAGCTTCATGGCTTGTTCACGCTGCCGCTCGGCAAATGTCAGCCGTCTTTCTTTGCTTTCATAGGAGTTCATAATGTCCGGCCATACGCACCGGGAAAAGAGGGTGACAATATGTTGCGTATTCCTGTCTGCGGCTATCTACATACCACAAAAATGAACATCATCGCGCCAGAAAAGCCTTCATTGTCCAGAAAATTTTCACGCGATACACCTATGGAGAAACTCCTGGCGGGATCATGCGGGACATGATCGCCCGGGATGTGCCTCCGCTGGCCGGTGACAAGTGGAAGCCATTTTAATTGCGTGAATGATCCGCAACGAGAAGTTGGTCGGTGATGCGGTGCTGCAAATGGATTACACTTAGAGCTACCTGACCCACAAGAAGGCCAGGAAAAGGGGTACCGTGCCGCTATATCATATTTAGAACGCCTACCCTGCCATCATGGACCAGCAATTGTTTGCACAGTGTTCGTACAGGCCGTAGCGGTTTCGCGGATGCGATAAGTCAAGATGCAAAATAACAGATAGTGTAGATCTGAACTTTCCGTAATGCATTTTGAGGAAATATGTCATGATAGGATCGGTACCTCGCATGTTGATTATACATAAACAAATAAGTTGATTTTCCCTTGACAAAACCACTCCCGGGCGCGACCAACGGGCTTTCCGATCGCCCTTTGGAAACCTTCGGGGCCGTTCCCTTGTTTCTATGCTTTTAATGCAGCACAGTATCAAATCGTCAGTACAAGGTAGACCGCATAGGAAAGAAGCATCACGAAGCCCTGCACGCGGCTGGCCTTCTGCCTGACGAGCAGCGGAACCATGGCAATGAGGGTCACCAGGAAGCACGCGGGAAAGTCCATGCGCAGGCAGGCCGCGGACACCGTGAAGGACGAACCCGATACCAGCGAACAGATGGGAAGAATCAGCGCCAGGTCGATGATATTCGCGCCGATGATGTTGCCCGCGGACAGATGCGCTTCCTTTTTGCGGATGGCTGTGATGGTGGTAACCAGCTCCGGCAGAGAGGTGCCGATGGCCACCATGGTCACGGCAATTACGCGCTCGGGCACCCCCAGAGCCGTAGCTATGCTGGAGCCGCCGTTAATCAGCAGGTTGGAGCCGATGGCAATGCCGGCTGCCCCCACAAGGAACAGCGCCACATGGCGGAGAATTTCCCGGCGGCTGCAGTCAGGTCTTTCCTCCTCCGAGGGTTCCTGCCTGGCAGAAACGATGTTTGTACCCATGAACAGCGCGAACAGGGCCGCCAGAACGATGATTGCCCAGGGCTGCACCGTACCGCCCAGGCTTCCGGCCCATAGTACGCCTGCGGTGGCAATGAGAATCAGGCACTGCTTCAGATACTTTTCCCGCGGCGCGGTCACCGTCAGAAACACAAAGGCGATGGCCATAATCAGCCCCGTATTGGCCGTCACAGAGCCAATGGCGTTGCCCACGGCCATGTCCGTTTTGCCCTCCAGGCTGGCCATGACGGAGACGATCATCTCTGGAAGGGTAGTGGCCAGGCTGACGATGGTTGCGCCGATGATAAACGGCGGAATTCTGGCGGCCCTGGCTATCCAGCTGGCCGCATCTACAAACCAGTCCCCGCCCTTGACCACCAGAATCAGTCCCGCAGCGAACAGGATCAAGGCAATCCAGGTATTCATAAAACAACCCCCTGCTTTTGTTTTTGCAAAAGCAGGGGGACATGCAGACCATCTGCTTTTGCAGATAAGTCTTGTCATTTCAGGTAAAACCAGAAGGATGTCCTTCAGGATGTTGGCTTTACCGCGCCGGGGCGCCGACTACTCCCTTATTCAGGCGGTATCCTATCACGGCGCGCCGTCTTTGTCAAGGGAAAGCGGATTATTTGCGGAAGAACGCCACCGCCACCGCGCCGGGGCCGGCATGGGTGCCCACCACGCTGCCCACCACCGTCTGGGGCAGGGAGGCCATGTGATCCTCCCACAGGAAGGCGCTGTCGGCGATGTATTTCTGCAAAAGGGTGTCGTTCAGGCCCGTGTAGCCCAGCAGCAGCGGCTTGTCAAAGTTCACGCCCCCCGCCGATCCGATTTCCTTCACCAGCAGGTTGTTGCCCTGGCGGGAGCCCCGGGCCTGCCCAAGCAGCTTGACCTCACCGTCCTGGATACAGATCACCGGCTTGATGGACAAAAGCCCGCCCGCAAAGGCGGCCGTCTTGGAAATGCGCCCGCCGCGCCTGAGGTATTCCAGGGTGTCCAGCAAAGCGATCAGACGCACATTTTCCCGCTCGGCGGTAATGCGCGCGGCAATGTCCGCGGCCTCCATGCCGCTCTGGGCCAGGCGCAGGGCCAGCTCCGCCAGGATTCTCGCGCCCAGGGTCACCTGCAGGGTATCCACCACATAGGCTACTCCGGGGTAATCCTCCGCGGCAATCATGGCGCTCTGCCAGGTGCCGGACAGCTTGGAGGAAATGGTCAGCAGCACCACGGTATCCCCCGCCTGCTTCGCCTGCTCAAAGGCGCGGGCAAACACCTCAGGCGCAGGCTGGCTGGTGGTGGGGAGCACGTCGGACTCCACCAGCTTCTCGTAGAACTTCCGATGGTTGATGGTCACCCCGTCCACATATTCTTCCTGACCGAAGTGGATGTGCAGGGGAATAACCGTCAGCTGTTTGCGGATCAGTTCGGGGGTATCGGTTGTGGAATCCACCATAATGCGTACACTCATGGGTATCTCCTTTCCCGGCCGACACGTTTCGTCAGCCGCACGGAAGATGTTGATGTATCAACTTTTGCACAGCCAGCATTATACCGGCGAAGCTTCTGTCTGTCAACCCCTTCCCACGGAAGAAGGCATTCCTTCCTATTGACAAAGGCGAAAAGCCATGATAGGATGGGACAGATCGAAATAAGTGGTGGAGTCTGTCATCAAGCGCCGTGGGAGCTTGATTTATCTCGGTCGCAGGGGATTCCCCTTTCCCCTGGCGTATAGGAGAAAAAGGACAGAGCTGTATCCACAGCCCTGTCCTTTTGTGTTTCTGAGGCGCATAGGCTGCTTATGCGGCGGAATGGCCCGCTCCACCCCGAAGGAAAGGAGAAGAACGTTGAATCCAAGGAAGCTGTTTTATGAAAAGTTCAGGGAAGCGGCAGCCTCCGTGCTACCCATCACCATCATTGTGGCGGCAATGTGCCTGGCCTTTGTCCCGGTGACGGCGGACCTGATGCTGTCGTTTCTGCTGGGGGCGCTTCTGCTGATTGTGGGCATGGGGCTGTTCACCCTGGGCAGCGATGTGTCCATGACGCAAATCGGCACCTACATGGGTGCCCGGATGACAAAAAGCCGCAGCCTGCCCCTGATCCTCTCGGTCAGCCTGCTGCTGGGCATTGCCATTACCGTGGCCGAGCCCGATCTGCAGGTGCTGGCAACCAACGTACCCGCCATCGAAACCACCGTGCTGACCCTCACTGTGGCGGCGGGCGTAGGGCTGTTCCTGATGCTGAGCATGGTGCGCATTCTGTTTGCCATTCCGCTGAAAAGGCTGCTGATTGCGCTGTATCTCGCGGTGTTTGCCCTGGCGGCACTGACCGACCCAAACTATCTGGCGGTGGCCTTTGACTCCGGCGGGGTAACCACCGGGCCCATGACAGTACCCTTTATCATGGCTCTGGGTGTGGGCGTGGCCTCCATCCGCTCGGACGATCATGCGCAGACCGACTCCTTCGGCCTGGTGGCGCTGTGCTCGGTGGGGCCGGTGCTGGCGGTGCTGCTGCTCAGCTTTATCTACACCGATGTGCCCGAAAACGCCGCCGGCATGATCGTGGCCAACTATGCCGACACCGTGTCTCTGGGGCATGGATACCTGGAGGCCCTCCCCGATTATCTGGGAGAAGTGGTGCTGGCCATGCTTCCCATTGTGGTGTTCTTCGTGATTTTTCAGGTGGCCGCGCTGAAGCTGCGCCGCGCACCGCTTTTGCGGATTGTGCTGGGCCTTGTGATCACCTGCGTAGGGCTGGTGCTGTTCCTCACGGGGGTCAACGTCGGCTTTTCCTCCCTGGGCTATGTGCTGGGGCAGCATCTGGCCTCGCCCCTGTGGCAGCACCTGCTGGTGCCGGTGGCCATGGTGATGGGCTGGTTCATCATCAATGCCGAGCCCGCCGTGCACACCTTGAACCGACAGGTGGAGGAGCTCAGCCAGGGCGCGATATCCGAGCAGGCCATGCGCCTGAGCCTGTCCATTGCCGTGTCCGCCGCCATGGGGCTGAGCATGCTGCGGGTGCTCACAGGCATGTCCATTCTGTGGCTGCTGGTGCCGGGATATGCCCTGGCGCTGGGGCTGGCGTTCTTTGTGCCGCAAACCTTTACCGCCATTGCCTTCGACTCGGGCGGCGTAGCCTCGGGCCCGCTGACGGCCGCCTTCATGCTGCCCTTCGCCATGGGAGCATGCAGCGCCCTGGGGGGCAATGTAATGACCGACGCCTTCGGTCTGGTGTCGCTGGTGGCCATGATGCCGCTGATTACCGTGCAGCTGATGGGGCTGATCTATGTTATCAAGACCCGCAAGGCTGAGAAAGCGCCCCAGTTGCCGGACTACGGCGATACCGACGTGATCGAGCTGTGGGAGGTGTGACATGGAGCTGAACTGCATTCTGGCCATCCTGAACCGTGACCGCTGCGCCGCCATGGAGGGGGTGTTTCAGTCCCTGCGGCTGCCTCTGGCGCTGACCATGATGTGCCGGGGCACCGCCACCACAGAGCATCTGTCCCTGTATGGGCTATTGCCCACGCAGAAGGCCCTGCTGACCACCGTAGCCGACGGCGAGCAGACCCGGCGGCTGATGCGCGCCGCCAAGCTGAAGCTGTTTATTGACGTACCGGGCAACGGCATCATGCTGTCCGTGCCCATCAAAAGCATTGGAGGAGGCCGAACCATGGCGTATCTGACCGACCGGCAGAATCCTGGCGGGGAAAAGCCCCCGATGAAATTTGACCACGAGCTGATTTATGTGATCCTTAACGAGGGCTGCTCCGATCTGGTGATGGCCGCGGCCCGCAGCGCGGGAGCCACCGGCGGCACGGTGCTGTCCGCCAAGGGCACGGGCATCAAGGAATCGGAAAAGTTCCTTGGCATTTCCCTGGCCAACGAAAAGGAGGTCGTGCTGATTTTGGCCGACGCGGCATACAAGGCTGCCATCATGCAGGCCATCATCCGGGACGCAGGACCGCAGTCGCCGGCAGGCGCCATCTGTTTTTCGCTGCCCGTATCCCAGGTGGCCGGCCTGCGCCAGCTGGACAGCGAGGGCGACGAAGCCCCGCAGGAGGAGTAAAGGAGGTTTCGCCATGCCCAAGCTGCGCAAAATGCTGGGAGATGCCCGGCATCCCACGGTGCTTTCGCTGATGCGCCTGATGGAAACCCAAAGCCATGAAACCCTGGTGCGCTGGGCGACAGCGTGCGTGCGGGAACGGTATTTGCCCCTGGCGGAGGATGCGTGGCTTTTCGCAGCCCTTGCCGCTGCCGAGGGCTGGCTGAAGGGCGAGCTTTCCCTGAAAGCGGTGCAGGCTCCCCTGTGGGAAGCGCGTCAAGCTGCCGGAGCGGAAGCGGATCCCGTGCGTCAGGCTGCCGCCAGGGCCATTGCCACCGCCTGCGCCGCCATCAGGACGCCGACCTCTGCCCTGGGGTTTGTCTTTTACGGCGCGGCTGCCGCGGCATACCGTCAGGCGGGGCTGGATGCCTCAAAGGAAGTATACGACGCGCTGGCCGATGCAGAGCTTGAAGCGCTGCTTTTCGCGCTGCAGGAAACGGCGGTAGCGGACGAGCCCTGCCCCGTCCCGCTGGACTGGAACTGCAAAGGAGGAAAAGCATGACTGTACAAGCCTTCTGGGAAGCCTTTCTCCGGGATACAGGCCGCAGCGCGGACACCCCCTGTCCGGAGGCTTTTCACTTTGAACTGACGGAGAAATGGGCCAACGAGCTGCTGCGCCTGGTGCTGGAGGGGCGGAAGCGGGCAACCTCCAGCAGCCTGACCTGCTATGAGCTGGAGGGCGAGCGCGTTCCCGTCCCCGGGGATCTGAGCATTGTGACCGACTGGGCCGGAGAGCCCCATTGCGTAATCGAAACGACGCAGGTGGATATCCTCCCCTTCCGGGATATGACCTTTGCGCTGTGCCGCCTGGAGGGCGAGGACGACAGTCTGGACAGTTGGCGGCGCTCCCACATTCATTTCTTCACCGCGGAAGGGCGGGAAGCGGGGTATGCCTTCACAGAGGACATGCCTGTAATTTTCGAGCAGTTCCGTGTGATATACGCCGGAAAGGACTGATAATAATCTGATTCTAATCATCATATCCTTTATGAGACAAAAAGATTTCGCCTCTGCGGAGGCGAGCAAAGGGCTTTGCGATCGCCCTTTGCAATCCTTCGCGTTGCATCCTTATATAGGTTTAGGATGAGCATGGTATTATTGAATAGAATTGTTTCTCTACCAACATATACTGTGCTGCATGAAAAGTATAGCAGCAAAGGGACGGCCCCGAAGGTTTCCAAAGGGCGACGCCTCGCCAGTGGCGACAAAGAGAAAGCCGAACGAGTCAGCCGAAACGAGCGGCCTTT